>JAQUOR010000237.1 GCA_028717025.1 Candidatus Omnitrophota bacterium
TCCTCGGCAGAGTCTCCGAAGAAAAAGGTCATTTTCTTGCGGCACAGGCTCTCGAGAAACTCATGCAAAAGAATCAGAATCTTTACCTTCTTATCGCCGGGAAAGGGAAAATGGAGGATGCGCTTAAAACGTTTGTCCAGGAGCAGGCCTTAAGCGGGCGTGTTAAATTTCTTGATTGCGAAGCAGGGGATTTTCTTGATATATTGGACTTATTGCTCGTTCCTTCGCGCAAGGAAGGCTTCGGGTATTCTATCATCGAAGCATTTGCTAAAAGAGTGCCGGTCATAGGTTTTAATGTAGGAGGCATCTCGGAAATAATCCGTCATGGAGAAAACGGCATTCTCTTCTCTGCATACACCGCTGACGCGCTTGCTGCGGCAATCGAGAGTTTGATGAAGGATGATAGTATGCGCAGGAAAATCGTTGCCGGCGCTGCGCACGACGTGCGTGCTTTTTCGCTCGATGCGATGGCAGACGGAACCGAAGCGGTTTATTGTAAGGTACTTCAATGAAAAAAACACTAAAAGCGCTTTATGTCGTTCTACTCATCGCAAGTATTCTTATCGCCAGTCTGTGGTTGTATCTTTTCGTTCACCACACAACGCCGGTCTTAATGTACCATTCGCTTGATGCGGGCCGGGTATCAAACTATGCCGCAGTAACCCCGCGGACGTTCTTTACGCAAATGGAATTTATCAAAAAAAACGGTTACCGGGTCATTGCGCTCGAAGAGTATTGCCGGTTGCTAAAGGATAAGCAACCTGTCCCGCGCAATAGTGTCGTAATAACGTTCGATGACGGGTACAAAGATAATCTTATGGCAATACAGATACTTAAAGAATTCAGTTTCCCCGCAACTATTTTTATTATCACTGACAGGATAGGGACGGATAATCATCTTACGCAAGCGGATATCTATTGGTTTTTAAAAAATACCAAAGTTACGATCGGGTCCCACACGATAACTCATCCTGATTTTGCGGGTGTAAGCGAAATGCAGCTTAAAAACGAGATAGGCGATTCGAAAAAAGCACTTGAGGCGCTTTTTCCTCGCGAGATCACCACAATTTCCTACCCTACAGGAGTCTTTACCGAAAATGTCCTAAAAGAAGTTGAAAATTCCGGATATATATGCGCATGCGCCACTAACCGCGGGTTCTCGAAAACTCTCAATCGTTTTGCGCTACGTCGCATAAAGGTTACCAACCGCGATACGGGATTTTATTTATGGGCAAAATTAAGCGGCTTTTATAATGTTTTCAGAAAGCCGAAGAAACCATACTAGGTACTGGCTCGGAAAAGCCCGAGAACACATAAGTATTAGGGGAAGAAGTAGCCGCTGGTATGAATAGGATTTTAATTTTTTCCATGGACCCATCAGCTCATGAGTTCATGGGCTTGTAGCCTATAAAAACATGAAAAAAATACTCATCGTAACGGTTAACTGGCTTGGCGACGCGCTGATGATGACGCCGGCCCTGCAAGCGTTAAAAGAGAATTTTCCTTCCTGCTGGATAAGCGTTATGGGGGTGGAGCGTGTGGCGCCGGTTTTCCAGGATAATCCTTACGTCGATGAAATTATTGTGTTCGACGAACGCACCCAGCATAGAAGTCTTAGCGCGAAGCTGCATTTCATACGCGGCCTACGTAAAAAAAGATTTGATACTGTTTTTTTGATCCAGCGTTCTTTTACGCGGGCACTGGTCTGCTTTCTTGCAGGGATACCCACGCGTATCGGCTATTACCGGCGCAAATACCTGGGTATGGTAAATAAACAAATAACCCCGCCGCATGGCCCGCAGCATCGACAGGATCATTATCTTTCTCTCTTTGAGGAATCAGGGGTCGCTGTCCGCGACAGGAATCCGCAGTTCTTTTTAACTGAAGAAGTGCGGGCGCAGATGAAAACGCGCATTAAAGGCTTACACGCACAAAATCTTCCTATCGTAGGCATACATCCTTCAGCGAATTGGCTCCTTAAACGCTGGCCGCCGGATTATTTTGCCGCGCTCTGCGACCGTTTAATTAAAGAATTCAATTATACGGTCATATTCATCGGTGCCCGGAAAGATGCCCAAACGGTTGAAAAGGTCATTTCCCTGATGCGCAACGCCGCATATAATTTTTGCGGTACAACGACGATCAAGGAACTGGGGGCACTTTTGGAAAATATGGAACTTTTTATATCAAACGATTCAGGCCCGGCTCATCTGGCTGCGGCCCTTGAAGTGCCTACGCTGGTTTTATTCGGCCCAACCTCTGATGCCGTCACGGCACCGAAGGGAAAATCAGTACGGATTCTTAAGAAAAACGTCAGTTGTCTGGTTCCCTGCTATAATCTTGCCTGCAGGGATAACCACTGCATGAAAGACATATCGGTAGAGGACGCACTCGCGCAGGTAAACGATATCATTGCGAAAAAATCGGGCGCTTAGAATGAATAAACGCATACTTATTTATTTTCCCACGAATATCGGTGATACGATCATCGGCCTTCCGGTACTGGATGCGATGCAGGCTAATTACCCGGCGCACTCGATAACTGCGATTGCCTCGCGCCACACGCAAGAATTTTTACGCAGAAACACCTTTATTAATAAAGTTCTTCTTTTTGATAAAGCCTGGCCGGTATCTAAAAAAATAAAATTTTCTTTTTCGCTGTGGGGAAAGTACGATATCTTCGTTGATCTTAAGAACTCTTTTCTGCCGGTAATCGCGGGAAGTTTAAAACGCACCCCCTTCTACAGGAAACAAACGAATAATGTTCTTGCGAAAGACGCATACTTACGCATTGTAGCGCGCCTTGCGCGCTTTCCGGCAAAAGAAAAAAGTGACTTCTCTTTAAACGACGCCGAGCGCAAACGCTGGGAGAAATTAAAATTATCGGGTTCGATCTTTGTAGCCTGCTCATCGCGTTCCTCACAAAAAAGTTATCCCCGCAATCTTTTAAAAACCGTAATCGATGCTTTAAGCCAAAAATACCGTATCGCAATTTTGGGAGAGGAGCGTGACCGGGAACATTATGGCGATATGGTCACAGGAGACAACGTCGTTGACTTAACCGGCAAGACCACGCTGTACGATGTTGCGTACCTCTTGCGTCACTATGCGCGATTATTGCTCTGCGTGGATTCAAGCATCCTGCAGCTGGGTAGTTACT
>JAQUOR010000238.1 GCA_028717025.1 Candidatus Omnitrophota bacterium
TCGCATTTCGCCGGTGGCACGGTTCTTCGTCGTAACGTAGAATAGGTGCGCCTGCTCAATAAATAATGCGTCGTTAACCCTCATCCTTACGCCGCTATCTTTAGCATCCCAATTCCAATGTACCGTTTGATGTTCACCGCAACCGCTGATCACCAGCCGATACGGCACTGCTTCGGGTTTATTGGTTTCCGGCCAGAAAAATTGTAAATCATATTCCCCTTCTGTCAGACCGCTGATATAAGCCTGGAAAGGATTATGCCTCAGGGATAATTGATACGGACGTCCATATTGATAATGACAATCGACGCTGATAAATTGCAACGAAGCGCTTCTTCTCTGATTTGCATCTAACCGTGCATGGAAAAATCCGGGGCTGTACGCATCGCTATAATCATCCTGACCGCGTTCTTTTTCAATCGGGTTACAAGCAAACCGCCACTCCGGAGAAAAAGTATATTCGCCGTCGGTAATCACCATGGCTGTACCTTCAAAACCCGGATACCACTGGCGCCACTGTTCATTTAACGCGTGGATTACGAAACCGCGCTTCTGCCCGTTCCTTTCGATTACTTGATGCTTGCTGTTCCAATATTCAAAGCCTCCGGCCTTGGTCGTCTCATGATGCAATCTTTGTTCAAGCTCAGGGCGCACAAATAAATCGACACTTTTGACATTGGGACTTACGGGCAGGAGAATATAATTAAAAACAAAAGTATTCGTTCCCTCCTTCAGCGCCGCAGTCTTGGCTATTTTGATTTTCTCTCCTTTGAATTCAAGGACAAAAACCCATGTTGCTAAAGGATAGAGTTCGAAATGTTCCAAGCTCTCTAAATCGAGATTGAATTCCCGCGTTGAGCCATCCGCCAGAGTTATTCCGGCAACTTCCGTCGCCCCCCTGAACAAAACCCTCCTTTGTTCATCGGGAACGCGCAAAAGTAAACTTGCCTGAAAGCCGTCGTATTTGCTCGTATATCCAAGGGTTTCTCTCTGATTGTGCCAGTTACGCGTTAAGCCGCGCAACGGCATGCGCAGGATGCTGCCTATTCCGTTTGCCAAGGTTACGCTATTATGCCTGTACTCGCAAGAGCTGATTTGCTTGTGGCTTAAGCGTAAAGAAACACCGGCCGGTTCCCCTGTTGCCAGCATAGCCTGCGGAGAAGGTAAAACTCTTAAATGAAATGTCTGCGACTCTCCTGTAGCATGCTCTTGAGTTACTCCCGGCATGGACCAAAATACCTGCATGGTATATCTGCCGCTGGGTAGTTCGGAAATGAACACTTCATGTTGCCCGATATCCTGATTCCAACCGGCGGCAAAAGTTTCTTCCGGACGGCTCGCATCATCCACGCTGGCGCAACGCACTAAAAAGGTAAATTGGTTTCTCATTACCAACGCGCCATCGTGCGTGATCATCACTTCGCGATTTTTATTGTCCCAATCCCAATGCACAAGCTTTATCTGTTGGTTATCGGCTTGCACCTGGGGACTGCGAGAGTTTAAAACGTGGTGCAATTTTGTCTTGGTTGATTCAAGGCGAAAAACGGCGATCTGCCCGGGTGAAAGACTATATTCAAAAGCATGGCCATTCGATTTTACGCTACCGCCGTTCACTAAATCCTTAAATTCCAGCTCAAGGGCTCCGTAAATATTGAATACCTCTGCCGCGGGAATGACAGCTTGAATCCGCTTTCCCAAACTGCTGAAATTAGCCAGGCAAACTAAATTATTTCCCGAATGAGCTTTCACAAAAGCAACTAAACCGTCTTTTTTGCCGCACGTAACCTCCTCGAAGGCCAACGGAATCATATTGGAATGCGCGACGGCCGGATTCTCCTTACGGATTTGCGCGAATCTGCGCAGCCACGAGCGAAAATCGAATTTACCGCGCTCACCGGTACCCCAACGGGTCCCTGTTACAACGCCTTTTTCATTGCGCATTTCTATTTTTATCGGCTCTTCTGTGGCATATTCCCCCAAACTTAACAAAGTAGTTTCCATGCGCGGGCCAAGGGACAACAATCCTAAAAACGCCGGACCAAGCAGACCTAAAGCTTCTTGTCTATTCAAGTGTTGCTCTGAGGGAAGCCCCGCGTTCGCAAGAAGCGTAAACATCCCCGAATATTCTCTGGCCCAACGCTGACTATCATGAGTGTCGGCAACGACAAAAGCGATCCCGCGTGAAATTCCGGACAAATCAGCTACGAAAGCTTCTAATTCTTTTGGTTTTAGGTCAAGGATAAAAGCATATTGAATAAAACCTAATTTTTTGAAATGCTCGAACGCAAAGCCATCCGCTCCCAATTGTTCTACGATTGCCAATAATTTATTGCGCGTAAAAAATTCTGCCAGGCTATCCCAGAGCGCGGTGCTAAAGACCAACCGTTCTGCCCCATCACGATACGCTCCCCTGCCATACATGTGTAATGCATCCAAGCGCCATCCCGATATGCACGCTTTCGTATCCCCCATCACCCAGGAAAATACGTTCTGCCAGAATTTAAAAGGAACTGTGCGCGGGTCCTTTTCTCCCTGTTTTACCAGGTGATCTATCAATGGTTCGTTCCAGGCGGCTAAATTTCCCCAAATCTGTTCTGAACCCCCCTTAAAGCCCGGAGGCTCCACCTGTAGAAGCTCTGCAATTGTCATCCCCGGCATAACCTCAATGCCCAATTTTGTTCTTAAATCCTGGGGTAAGAAATTCCCTATTCGTGCGGCTTCCTGCTCCACGGTGGGTAAAAATTGTTGCATCTGCTTAGCGAGTTCTGCATATGGCGCATATCGTTCCTCTATAGCTTGTCCTTCACCCGTTGAAGCTTTTACCACGGCATCGCCTTCTTCGATTTGTTTTAAAACCGAAAGCCTTACTGCCTGAAGGATCAACCACTCTTGCACCACGGTATTACCCGGAACAAAATAGTGCCTTCTATACGCTACATCCACTCCGTCTTGAGCGCGATAAAAAGGCAAATCGCCTAATACATGTATGCCCCGCTCCGCGCTCTCAAGCAACAATGCATACAACTGCTCAAATCCCACAAACTGTTCATAAAGCAGAAATTCAATCGCCTCCTGCTGGGAAGAAAAATCTGCACAACGGTACGTTGTCCCGAAGACACAACTTTCTTTACCCTGGTATGTTCTATTAGCGAGTAAAAGG
>JAQUOR010000239.1 GCA_028717025.1 Candidatus Omnitrophota bacterium
CCGCTCTTCCGATCTGCCGGAAATGGCTTATTGGGATTGTCTATTGCGGTATTAACGCGGGCTTATTTCGATTGTATACCAGGAAGGCCAGTCAAGAGGTACTTCGCTTACGTATGAAGTCGCGCTGGTCAATATTTTTTCAGGATTTCCCAGGGATGCAAGCGGCAGCGTAATAGTGATTTTTTTCGCATGCTTGGTTATCCGGACGTTTTTTATGGAGATCTTGCGGGTCTGGTCATAAATACTGTATTTTGTAAATCCCAGTCGTATGTGGAGTTTGGGCATGTCCGCAAAGGGAACGTCTTTGCGCCAACCGCAAAAGTAAAGGTACGTTCCCGCTCCTTTTGCGAGCGGTCGGGAAAAGCCAAGGGAAATCACCAGGGAACCGTCTTTAAGTTCCAGATGCTCCTCGGTAATGCCGGGAAAATAACTTTTCCCTTGAATAAGGGTACCGTCTTGCGCAGTATCCTGACGGTAATTGGAGAACAAAAGTACCGAGGGATGCTCCGGTGATAGCGTAAAGGTTGAGAAATCTCCAAACTGTTCATTGGTGCGGATAAAAGAAGCCAGGTACTTGGGGGTTGACCTGTATTGCGACGCATGCATCTTTAACGCGGTATTTTTCAAGGCAGCGAGCGAAGGTGTCAAGGGGGATTGTTTCCAGGTAACCTGGTTTTGAAAAAATTCCGGACCCTTAAGGGGGTATTGCGGATGATATCCGCGGGGAAGGGGCCAATCTTTGAAATGGATCAAATATGGATAAATTTCCGGCTGCACTTCATTTTCCAAATCCCAAAGGGCGACCCTGGTAAATAAATAAAAAGAACAGTGATCAGGGTTATGATCACCGGGATGCGAAAGGAATATTTTTGTCGGTTTAAAGTCTTTAAGGATTTTTTTTATGTCACCAAGTATTTCTTCTCCTTTATAGGGAGCACGGGGATGGAATGAGTTTTCGTAGGGAACGGCCCGCGCCCGCGTAAGCATGCTTACAAGCGGTCCTTGCGCACCCCAGTGTTTCTTCCAGATATCCATCGTCCCAAAATCAGGGTATCCCAAGAAAATAAGATCGTTTGCGGGGACATTAAGGACAATGGCCGCACGCAAAGCCTCACGTTGCCGGATAATTCCCATATTTCTGACTGCAAACGGTACCAGCACCGGATGTTTACGATATACCAGGAATGACCATTCATTGTTGTCGCCGTTGGTAAGAAAAACTATTTTAATGGGTAAGGATCTCAGGACAGCTTCGTTGATAATTCCCGTACAACCCAGTACTTCATCGTCAGGATGAGGAGCGAGAATAAGAACGCGGTCGGATGTTCCTAACTGTATGCGCTCCGATAGAAGATCCTGCGCAGAAACACACGCGGGATAAGCGGAAAAGCACAACCCTGTTATCAGTAAGATCGTAATATAATAACGCATTTTTCGATAGTGTACCTTTGTGCCGCGGCAACGGTTTTTATTTGAGCGCCAGGGCATTGGAAATGCCGGCGTTAAAATTTTTCCGGAAACTGGTTTATGATGCTTTCCGCGAGCGTATCTGCCAGCAATTCCATAGCGGCAACATCTTTATCGTAATACAGAAAAACGGCTTCCCAGTCGTTCTTTAAGCGTGCGTTAAGAGCGTCGTTAACGTATTCGAAGTGTTTCAGCAATAAGTCAAGAACGGTCGTTTTTGTAAGCTGAGGGTTGGGATTGCATAGCGCCGTGGCTATTCCTTCGGCATCACTTTGCCAGCGGTCCTGATTCTGGGTCAACCGGGCAGAATCGCCCCTTACGGTTTCTCTCGTGAGCCCCACAAGCACGGAAATAGATTCTTTGCAAAGGCCGGTTATCTTTTCTCCTGTTTCGGCACCGTAATAATGCCCGATAATCTTTCCAAGTTCCTCCTGATTATTAAAAAGTCGTTTGACAATGAAACCGGTATCCTCCAAACTGGAAATCTCGCTGCCTAAGTACCGGTGTATCATGGCAGCATTATCTACGAGAATGCTACGCAAGTCCAAACGTAAATTGATACGTGATGCAAAGTAAGGCGCTTTATCCTCAAGGCCGCTTGTTAAAGATACTGCCCGGGCCTTAAAGAATGGGTATGGAAGAAGCAGGGTCAGGGAAGCAATTATAAAGAATTTCATCGAGCGTGTCATTTTTCTCCTTTTTGTCTGCAGCGTGTACATTTTTTGATATATGTACTATCGGATATCGATATCATTTCCTATGACTTTTGGACGAGGATATTTCATCCGAAGCGAGAACAATGTTTTCACGATGATTGCTGCAACAAGCAAATTTCGCTGCCATTCTCGATTGCCCGGAATAACATACCATGGCGCCCATAAGGTACTGGTATTCGTTAACGCGTCTTCGTATGCGTCCATGTAATGGTTCCAAAGCCTACGTTCCCTTAAGTCTCCTGGTTCGAATTTCCAGCGCTTCAAGGGAGTATCGAGACGTTCTTTGAGGCGTTTTTTCTGTTCGTGTTTATCGATGTATAAAAAAAATTTTAAAATAATAGTACCCTCGTCACTGAGCATACGCTCAAAATCGTTTATGTGACCATACCGCCTCTTACATTACGATGAAGAAATCAGTCCGTGAACCCGCGTTACCAGAACATCCTCATAGTGGCTGCGGTTAAAAATCACGATTTCGCCCTTTTTGGGCATCTGCGTATGTATGCGCCAGAGATAGTCATGTCCCTGCTCTTCTAAGGTAGGAACCTTAAAGTTCGCTACGCGTACTCCCTGGGGATTGATGCCGCGAAATACGTGGCGGATGGTACTGTCTTTACCGCCGGTATCCATAGCCTGGAGCACAATAAGCAGTTTATGCGCGCACGAAGCATAGAGCAACTTCTGCAACGTATCAAACTCTTCGACAAGCGCTTTAAGCTGTTCTTTTGCTTCTTGCTTGTGAGCGGCAGACGTATGATTATCGTCGTTAGGGTCGACGTGCGCCAATTTCAGTTTTGCGCCTATTTTTACGCGATAGTCTCTGCGATGAATACTGTCAATAATCCTTTTTACGTTTTTCATATAGAGCTACCAGCCTCCTCCGCCTCCGCCGCCTCCGCCGCCACCGCTGCTGCCACCGCCTCCGCTTCCGGAACTTGAACCAGGAGCAGTTGCGGATGCCGATAC
>JAQUOR010000240.1 GCA_028717025.1 Candidatus Omnitrophota bacterium
TTTTTTACATAGATTTTACACAGATTTTACACAGATTTAATATGAATATAGTAGACTTAATAAACCTAAAAAGGAGGGACCAATGCTTAAGAAAGGTTTGTTAATCGTAGCGGCATTCATGTTTACAACTTCGGCATTTGCCGCAAAGAATAAATTCGTACAGATAAAGGGGTCGGATACCATGGTAAACCTCGTGCAAAGCTGGGCTGAAGAATATATGGTGAAAAATCCCGGTGATTTTATAGCAGTAACCGGCGGAGGCTCCGGTACAGGACTTTCCAGTTTAATCAGCGGTACCTGCGATATCGCAATGAGCTCAAGGAATATCAAGCAAAAAGAAATAGAACTCGCCAAAAAGAAAGATATCAATCCTTACGAAATAAAAGTAGCGCTGGATGGCCTTGCGGTAGTAGTAAATCCTAAGAATCCCGTCAGCAAATTGACCACTGGTGAACTCGCCGGGATTTTTAGCGGGAAAATCTCTAATTGGAAAGAGGTGGGTGGCAACGATCAGAAGATTGTGATTCTTTCACGTGAAGTCAATTCCGGAACTCACGTTTATTTTAAAGAGCATATTTTACGCAAGAACGACCCTGCCAGCAAAGAAGAATTTGCTCCGGGAGCGCTGCTCCTCTCCTCTTCCCAGGCGATCGCAGAGGAAGTATCAGGAAACTCCGCGGCCATAGGCTATTATGGTATGGGTTATATATCTGAAAAACAAAAAGTTATCGCAGTAGCTAAAGACAAAGACTCTGAGTATGTCTCTCCAAGCATTGAAAATGTTATAAGCGGCAAATACCTCATATCCCGGCCGCTTTTCGTATACGCCAACGGCGAACCTAAAGAATTTGTTAAAAAATTTGTCGATTACGCCCTTTCACAGGAAGGACAGGAAATTGTCTCAAAGACCGACTTTGTTCCCATTAAACGCTAATTGCCGCTGATTAGTTTACAATAGGAAAATTCGCTCTATGCGTAAACTCAAAGAATTTGTAATCGAAAAACTTATCTTAATCTGCGGGTTGGCTTCGATATTCTTTGTAGTCCTGATATTCTTATTTTTGCTTAAAGAGGGCCTTTCCGTACTTAGAAGTATTACCCCCCTGCAGTTTCTTTTCGGTAAAAACTGGTATCCTATATCCGAACCGCCGCAGTTAGGGATCCTTCCCTTAATTTTAGGTTCCCTTCTGGTTACCGTCATTGCCACAATAATATCCATCATCATCGGAGTACCCTGCGCTATTTATATTGCAGAAATAGCGCCCTTAAAAATTAAAGAAATACTTAAGGCAGGAGTGGAACTGCTGGCAGCCATACCGAGCGTAGTCTTAGGCTTTATCGGTATGGTGACTCTGGTGCCCTGGGTAAAACATATTTTCAATTTACCCACAGGTTTAACCGCCGTGTCCGGGGCAATAATGCTTGCGTTTATGGCAATGCCCACAATCGTTTCTATTGCCGAAGATGCGCTTTATTCTGTCCCCAAAACCTACAAAGAAGGCGCGTTTGCGCTTGGCGCAACGCACTGGCAAACCATTGTGCGCGTAATTCTACCCGCAGCAAGTTCAGGGATTCTCGCCGCAATAATGCTTGGCATAGGCCGGGTAATCGGCGAAACCATGGCAGTCATGATGATCACCGGCAATGCTGCGGTTATACCTAATAGCATTTTTGCGCCGGTGCGCACACTTACCGCAACCATTGCCGCCGAAATGGGAGAAGCAGTTGTCGGCAGCGAGCATTATTTCGCTCTCTTTGCCATAGGTATAGTATTGTTTCTGATGAGCTTTATTATCAATGTAAGCGCAGATCTCTTTTTACATAAACGGCAATAAAATCATCGTAATCAATGTTATGAAAAGAAATCCGCATAGAACCCAAAAAATTGCTTTTTTTTGTTTATTCCTGGCAACTCTTCTGATAGTAATTCCCGTGGGCTTAATTGTCGTCATTATTATTCAGAAAGGCCTGCCGGCAATAACCTGGCAATTCTTAACTGACATGCCTCGCCAAGGCATGCGTAGCGGAGGAATATTTCCGGCGATTGTCGGCACAGTGTACCTCGTTTCCGGTGCGATTATTTTTGCGTTGCCCATTGGTCTGCTTGCCGCAATATACTTAACCGAATATGCCAAAGACAATATTCTCACGCGCATTATCAAGCTGGCCATCGTAAATTTGGCAGGCGTACCTTCGGTTGTGTACGGACTCTTTGGCCTGGCACTTTTCGTTATATTCTGTAAGTTTGGCGCTTCTATTCTTGCCGGCTCCCTTACCTTAGGAATAATGATATTGCCGCTTATTATTACGGCTTCACGAGAAGCTCTCGAAAGCGTCCCTCTCACCTTTCGTGAAGTAAGTTTATCGCTGGGTGCAAGTAAATGGCAGACAATACGCCACATAGTCCTGCCCAACGCTATACCCGGCATCTTAACCGGCACAATTCTAGGGCTTGGTAGGGCAGCCGGAGAAACTGCTCCTATTCTTTTTACTGTGGCTGCTTTCTATTTGCCCTATCTGCCTAAATCCGTATTTGATCAGGCCATGGCGCTTCCTTATCATCTCTATGTCATTTCAACCCAGGTGCCTAATGTCGATGAAAAAATAAGATACGGCACCGCGCTTGTCTTGTTGATATTAGTGTTATTTATGAATTTAGTTGCGATAATTATCCGTTATCAATTTAGAAAGAAGAAAAAATGGTAGATTGACACCGATAAATTGCAAAATCCCCTGCCTTGCTCGCCTCGCGGCGTCTGCCTCGGCGAGACGGGAAGCCGAAGGCCGGCAGGTAGGCACAAAGACGCAAAAAGGGAGTTGTCTTTTCCTGTATTCTTTTGCGCCTTTGCGGTGCAAAAATGCTACCTTCTTCAAAAAGCTGGATAAATACACAAATATATATGAATAAGTTTACCATCAGAAACCTTAATATCTGGTTTGACGCAACGCATGCGCTTAAAACAGTCAATATGGAAATCGAGGCAAATCAGATTTTAAGCATCATAGGCCCCTCCAATAGCGGCAAAACCACTTTTTTAAGAATGCTTAATCGTTTAAATGAGCTGCATTCAAATATAAAAATGACCGGTACAGTAA
>JAQUOR010000241.1 GCA_028717025.1 Candidatus Omnitrophota bacterium
ATGTGAAGTTCCTTTTATGCCCAGGGAGGGACGTCCGGTATATTGCCAGGAGTGTTTTTCGCGTCGCAAGAGCAACGGCCCATTTACGGCAAGTGTCAACAATAGGCCTAAAGAACTAATGTCTGCGAAAACAGTCCAGATCAATAAACAGCAGATTAGTGAGAAAACGAAACCCGTTACAAAGAAAAAAATAACCGCAACCAAAAAAGCGGCAGCAAAAAAGAGTAAGAAGAAATAAATATTTCATTATCCCGCCTGCGCTCTATGCGGGGCAATTTGCTTCGCAACTTGCCCTCGACTTCGGCGGGATTAATTCGGCAGCGCAACTTTTCGGCACACGCCCGTCTGCGACGGTCAGGCTTGAAAAGTTGCTGCCTCATTAAGGAGGACTATCATGTTTCGAGAAAAGATCAAGGTGTTCGATTGTACTATCAGGGATGGTGGTCTTATCAACGGCCATCAATTCGACGACAGGTTTGTCCGGGAAGTCTATAAGGCTTTGTCTTTGGCCGGCGTTGACTACATGGAGATAGGTTATAAAAATTCCAAGAGGTTGTTCTCACCAAAAGAATACGGGAAATGGAAATTTTGCGAGGATGAAGCGATAGCGCAGGTCATCGACGGTATCGAGTCAAAAACAAAAATTTCCGTCATGGTTGATGTTGACCGCGTGGATATCGAGGATGTCAAACCATGCAAGGATAGCCCGGTCGACATGATACGGGTTGCTTCCTATGTGAAGGATATCGATAAGGCGATATATCTGGTGAACCATTTTGCCGATAAAGGTTACGAGACGACCGTAAACATCATGGCTATCTCTCGGGCGCTGGATAACGAATTGACCGAGGCATTGCAGCAGCTCGAAGGGGAATGCAAGGCCAATGTTATTTATCTTGTGGATAGTTTCGGCGCTCTTTACCAGGAAACCGTCGAATTTCTGATTAAAAAGTTTAAGTCTATTTTGAAGTCAAAAGAAGTAGGAATACACGCGCACAATAACCAGCAGTTGGCTTTTGGTAATACCATTGAAGGGATAATCCATAACGCTAATTATGTCGATGGCACTGTCTATGGTTTAGGCAGGGCTGCCGGAAATTGTCCCTTGGAGCTTTTGATCGGGTTTTTAAAGAATCCCAAATTCGACATTCGTCCCATTTTGGATCTTATTTCCAAGGAGTTTATCCCTTTGCGGGAAAAAATGGAATGGGGCTACATTATTCCCTACGCCATAGCAGGGATGCTTGATGAGCATCCTAAGGCCGCGATGGCGCTGCGTAACAGCGACAAGAAAGAAAACTATCGGGAGTTTTACGAAAGTCTGGTGGGAGATGATTTGGACTAATGGATATTCAGAAGTTTAAGAAGTTACCCATACTTGGGATATTGCGAGGTGTGGAGCAGGATGTAATCGGGCCCTTGACTGAGGCCATCGTAGCCTCGGGTTTAGAAACTGTCGAGATAACCATGAATACTCCTAAAGCCGCCGCATTGATTAAAACCATGGTAAAAGTTTCAGATAAGCGCCTGGCTGTAGGCGCCGGGACCGTACTTAATCTGGAAATGCTAAAAAGTGCGTTGGCAGCAGGCGCGCAATTTATAGTAACGCCTGTTTTAATAGAGGACGTGACAAATTACTGCGTTAAAAATAAAATCCCTGTTTTTCCCGGAGCATTCAGCCCGCAGGAGATATATAAAGCCTGGAATGCGGGTGCGAGCATGGTAAAGGTCTTTCCGGCCAAGGTGCTTGGTCCCGCATATTTTAAGGAAATAAAGGGACCGTTTGAAAAAATCGAACTTTTAGCCTGTGCAGGTGTTACCGCAGAAAATCTAAAAGATTATTTTTTAAACGGCGCAGACGCGATCGCGTTCGGTGCCAGTATCTTTAAGAAAGAATATCTTCTAAAAAAAGATTTTACGAAGATAATCTCCGCTATCGGGGAGATTATTTCCAGCTATAAGCAATTAACTAATGCTATTTAGATTAATAAATTTAAGTTATTGAGTGCAGCGTAAGAGGATAAAACACGCAATGCTCAACACGCGATACGTTGTATTTAATACAGTAGCTTGAATTTGCGGGGTTTTGCGCTAAAATCGGATGAAAGAGGAGGAACCCTAAAATGAAGAAAGAAAATCTGCCGTTACTTATCGGGCTTCTTATTCCGCTTTTGATGATAATTTTTGTTATGGTAAGTGTCTATGTGCCGACACTGCTGACACAGCCAAAATGCAATTTTGTATATGCCTCAGGCGGCGATTATTATATTCTTGGGAGTTATGCGGTACAAAGCGGAAAGTTGATAAAGAACGAAGTTAAATATCCGGACAAGTATCCCGAACGAACTCCCATTGAACCAAAATTATATATCTGTGATGTCGTGAGCAATACTACGAGGGAGATTTCCTTTGAAGAGGCGCAGAGATTGAATTTAAGTTCTGCGCAAAAATCGCCGGATGGTTTTGAAATTTCTTCCGGCAGCGAAGACTACTCTATTTTTTCCTTGTTTTTCCAAAGGGGAGGTTACTACGGTGACAAATACATTCGCGGCCACGGCATAGCCAAAAGACTTAACCTGCATAAAGAAGATGGATACTGGTATCACAATTATCGTTTTATCGGATGGGTGATATAAGATGGATAAAGATAAATTATTACGCGAGATCAGTGAGGCTGCGGCGCAAAGACTTATCTTAAAAGATGAAGTGCTTAGGGCATATGATAAGGGCCAGCAGCCAGTGTCAGAAAAAGTCATACATTCCAAAAGCATTGCCGAGATCATTTCTTACGTCGGCGGCGGGATCGTAGTGTTGGGCATCGCAATATTTATCGGCCAGCATTGGTCGGAGTTGAACACCACAACCAGAATTGCCGCTACCTTCGGCTCAGGAATGGCTGCGTATATTGTCGGAGCGCTCTTTAGCCGTTTTGAGAGATTCAACCTTCCCGCGCAAGTTTTTTTTCTCATTTCCGCGTTAACTACTCCCGTGGGAATATCCATAGCTTTTGACAGCGCCGGATGGGACATGGGCAGTACTATTACCGAAAGCGTTCTCGCCGGTATTTTATTTGGTGCTTATG
>JAQUOR010000242.1 GCA_028717025.1 Candidatus Omnitrophota bacterium
AGAATAAAACCGGATTAATTTACCTTAGGCGCGCGCTGTTGCTGTTTCTTTTTACCTTCTTTGTAGTAAAATAGAACAGTTAACCAATTAAAAATTGTTTTATCGTAAGCTGAGAGCTAAATATGAGAATATTAATCTTTAATCCCTTTGGTATCGGTGACGTGCTTTTTACCACGCCGCTTATCCGCAATTTAAAAGAAAATTTTAGCGAGGCATCGATTACCTATATTTGTAACCGCCGCACAGAGCCCCTGCTTAAAAGCAATATTTTTTTAGACAAGATAATGGTATTCGAAAAAGATGAGTGGCGCGCGGTAGCCGGCAAATCAAAGTTTCAATTCTTAAAGAAATTTTTTTCATTCTTAGGTCAGATACGCAGGGGAAAGTTTGATGTGATGTTTGACCTTTCTATGAATTCTCAATACGGTTTCTTTTTTAAAATGGCAGGCGTGCGTAAACGCATCGGATACAATTTCAAAAATAGAGGAAGGTTCCTAACGCATAAGCTTGAACTTGCGCAGGGTTTTGGCGGCTGTCATGTAGCCGATCATTATTTAACGTTATTGCGATTTTTAAATATTACGCCCAAAGAATATCCTTTTGATTTATTTGTAAGCGAAGATTGCAAGAAAAAGGCGTTAGAAATTCTACGCGTCAATGCTCTGGATAAAGATGATTTTTTGGTGGCTGTGTGTCCCGGTTCAGGCGACAGCTGGCAGCAGACCGCGTATTTTAAGCGCTGGCCACAGGAACATTTTTTAAAAGTCTGCGAACGCCTGCAATCTGAATTCGGAGCAAAAATAATACTTTTCGGCTCAAAAGTAGAGGAGCCGCTTTGTGATTTCATCTATAACGGTTTATCGGCAAAACCGCTTAACCTTTGCGGTAAGATAACACTGGAAGAGTTTGCCGGGATGCTTTCTTTCTGCAAGCTTGTACTTACCAACGACGGCGGCCCTTTCCATATGGCGCAGGCCCTGAAAAAGAAAACCGTTGTTTTTTACGGACCGGTTGATGAAAAAGTCTATGGGCCATATCCGCAGCAAAACGTCAATGTCGCCCTTTTTAAAAAAGATTTGCCCTGCCGGCCATGCTATAAAAAGTTTAAGTTTCCCGCGTGTCCCATTGATAAGAAATGCCTGCGCGATATCACCCCGGAAGAAGTAATTGCCGCCGCCAAAAAACTGTTCCTTTCTCCTGAAAAATAGCCATACTCTTCGGCCGCTGCCACCTTTTTATTGTCTACGTGCCATTTCTTTTACCCTTCACCACATTCTTTCTCTTTCCCCAACACTCCCCAGATAAACTCACGGCCGTGAAGTTATGTGGGGAGTGTTATTTGTGGTATAATTGAACGTTTATAAAAGTAATGTGATTAAATATTTATAAGAGTTGCATGCGAAACATTTATAAAATGGGGTGAGTGCGATGAAAGATAATGCGAAACGTTTTACGTACGGCGCAAAAAGAGTTTGCAAGTCGGTTTTAAGCGAAACCATGGAGGCATTTTTATATCTTTTGTGGATTTCTTCCCTGGGTGTTTCCCAGAGATTGTTTACCGCATATTTAGGTCCTCAGATTACCGCGAAAGCAATCAGCAATAATCTTGATAGATTATACCGAAAAGGCTTTATTTCTAAAATTAAAAAGGGCAGGAATGCTTTCATTCAGCTAAAACGTTCTCAACCCGATATGTTGCTGAATGAAATCGAGAAACTAAAAAGGACCAATTCGACATGTAAGTGGGATGGCGTTTGGCGTCTTCTCGTCTATGATATTCCCGAAAAAGAGAGAAATAAACGGGATGCTTTGCGTAACTATCTTAAGCAATTCGGCTTTGGGAAAATTCAGGGGAGCTGTTGGGTATCCCCCTACGATCTCTCTGCGCAATTGCATGAATTTTGCGAGCGCGAGCGTATCCTGCGATATATTTGCTTATATGAGGGAAAATTTTTTGCGGGGAAAAGTATCGATATATTAGTAGAGGAGACTTGGAGTTTAAATGCAATAAACGCAGAATATAAAGAATTCATTGGTTTATGCAGGGCGAGTGCGGAAAAAATTAAAGAAAAGGACATCAATGCAAGAAATTGTTGCGATATATATCTTAGAACGCATGCTGCGTTCACCAGAATAACACGAAAAGACCCCTTTTTACCGAATAATTTCTTGAAGGCGTGGCATCGGGAGGAGGCAGAAGAATCGTTTAAGGAATTTTCACGTTTCGCCGCAAAAAAACTCCTTTCGGGCATATAAAACTATTTTTAACACTCCCCAGATAAACTCACGGCCGTGAAGTTATGTGGGGAGTGATTTTGTGTAATATTTGTGTAATGTATGATAGTCTATGATATATGATAGTCCATAATATACGATAGGCTATAATATGCGATGATCGCCTATAACAAATGATAGCCTACGGTATGCGACAGCCTACAATATGCAATACGATGTCTCGCATGATGTGTGATATGCTATGCATATACTGCGGAATATAATCTGGAAATTTCAATATTTTTCTTTACAAGAATAAGAGACGGTTGTATAATTTAGCGTTGTTTTAGGTGTGTTTATACGGGAAGTTGCTACTGAAAAAGCTTTTGCAGAAGACGAATATCCCACAAAAAGATGGAAATGCTTAAATTAGGAATACCAAAAGGCAGTCTTCAGGAAAAAACGTTAGAAATTTTTAAAAACGCAGGTTTTAACATTTACGTAAGCCAGCGTTCCTACTTTCCTTCCATTGATGACCCTGAAATCAAAATAATACTTATCCGCGCGCAGGAAATGTCCCGCTACGTAGAGGAGGGCGTTCTTGACTGTGGCATTACGGGTGAGGACTGGATTTTGGAGAATAACTCCGATGTTCTGCGTCTTGCGGAGTTGATCTATGCCAAAAAAACCTTAAATCCCGTACGCTGGGTGATCGCAGTTAAGGATGACGCACGCATACATAAGATAAAAGACCTTGAAGGAAAGCGTATCGCCACGGAGCTTGTGGGCTATACCAAGAAGTTTTTTAAAGAAAATAAAGTAAACGTGGAAGTGGAATTTTCCTGGGGCGCCACCGAAGTA
>JAQUOR010000243.1 GCA_028717025.1 Candidatus Omnitrophota bacterium
AACACCGATTAAAGTACCGTCGCTAGCGAAAATCTGCGTCATTCCCAATTTTTTGCCAAAAATTTCCCTAATCATTTTTTTATCTTTTTTTTGTTCACAGATCCGTGCAGACCATACAAAGTGGCGAGTAGCGAGAAGGACGTAGAAGAATTGAAAGCTTCTTTCTACTTAATTCCTATCTGCGTATCTTGCTCCTTCTATCTGCGTTACTTCAAACTTCCTGTTTTATCTCAACATTTACGCCGGACGGTAAATTCAGTTTTCGTAAAGCATCTATCGTCTTGGGTGTCGGGTCATCCAGATCAATTATTCTCTTGTGAACCGCCATCTGAAACTGCTCTCGCGATTTTTTATCGATGTTAGTGGAGCGATTCACCGTGTAAATCTTCTTGTTAGTTGGAAGCGGTATAGGCCCATTTACCTTGGCTCCAGTGCGCAATGCCACTTCCACTATTTCATGGGTTGACTGATCCAAAATGCGATGATCAAACGCTTTAAGTTTTATTCTTAGTTTCAACATATTTCTTTAAACTAATTACCACAAATTTGAAACGAATTTGCACTAATAAAACTATTTTTCATTCGTGGACATTCGTCTCTTAATCCGTGGAAATTCGTGTCCTAAGCGATAATCTGAGTAACTACTCCTGCTCCTACTGTCCTACCGCCTTCACGGATAGCAAATCTTGATTCCTTTTCAATTGCGACAGTCTGAATGAGCTCAATTTCAAGCTCTGCGGTATCTCCTGGCATAACCATCTCAACTCCTGCGGGCAATGTTACTGAGCCGGTTACATCTGTAGTTCTGAAATAAAATTGTGGCCGGTATCCTGCAAAAAACGGCGTATGCCTTCCGCCTTCTTCTTTCTTTAATGAATATATCTGGGCTTTAAATTTTGTGTGCGGTGTGATTGAGCCGGGCTTTGCCAAAACCATTCCACGTTCAATATCGGTCTTTTCAACGCCTCTTAAAAGCAAACCTACGTTGTCTCCCGCTAAACCTTCATCAAGTTCTTTTCTAAACATTTCTACACCGGTAACGATTGTCTTTTTTGTTTCCGGTTTAAGCCCTATAATTTCGATTTCTTCATTTACCTTAACTTTTCCTCTTTCGATTCTTCCGGTTGCAACTGTTCCTCTTCCGGAAATCGAGAAAACGTCTTCTACCGCCATAAGGAAAGGCTTATCAACTTCTCTTTTTGGCGCAGGGATAAAGCTATCGACTGCGTTTAAAAGATCAATTATTGATTTGCAATTCGGGCAGTCCGCTTTCCCGCAACCGCATTGAAGCGCTTTTGTTGCTGAACCTTTAACTATAGGGGTTTCTTTACCAGGGAATTCATACTTAGCCAGCAAATCCCTTACTTCTACTTCAACGAGTTCAACAAGCTCAGGATCGTCCATTAAATCTACCTTATTAATAAACACTACGATTGCCGGAACGTTAACCTGCCTTGCAAGTAATATATGTTCTCTTGTCTG
This sequence comes from Candidatus Omnitrophota bacterium, assembly GCA_028717025.1. GTDB lineage: Bacteria > Omnitrophota > Gorgyraeia > Duberdicusellales > 4484-171 > JAQTOI01. The sequence goes on from JAQUOR010000243.1 coordinate 1,483, forward strand.
AGGCATTGGTCCATCAACTGCAGAAACAACAAGTATGGCACCGTCCATTTGAGCGGCACCTGTAATCATATTCTTAATATAATCATGATGACCTGGGCAATCTATATGCGCATAGTGCCTTTTTTCTGTTTCATACTCAACATGCGAAATGGCTATTGTTAAAATTTTTGTGTCATCGCGCCTGCCCTGAGACTCGGAAGCTTTCGCAACCTGGTCATAAGATATAAACGTAGCCATACCTCTCCCTGCGGACACTTTCGTGATCGCTGAGGTAAGAGTTGTCTTTCCATGGTCAACGTGACCTATCGTTCCCACGTTAACATGAGGTTTGCTTCTTACAAATTTTTCCTTTGCCATCTGGCCACCTCCTTTTCGTACTAAGCCGTTATCTTCTTAATAAGTTTAATAATCAAAATTATACCCCTAGTATTTTTATCAACAAAGCTTCGGGAACTTTCTCGTAATATGAAGGTTCTATTGTATAAGAAGCTCGGCCTTGTGTCAAGTTTCTTAATACATCAGCATAGTTGAATACTTCAACTAATGGAACTTCAGCTTTTATAATTTTTAGATTCTTCCGCTCAGACACAGATGTAATTTTTGCGCGGCGGGCATTTAAATCTCCTATTACCTGGCTAAGATATTCATTTGGAGTAATTGCTTCAAGTTCCATAACCGGCTCTAAAAGCACGGGCGCAGCTTTTCTTAAGCCATCCTTTAAAGCCATTTCTGCGGCAATTTTAAAAGCGAGTTCGGACGAATCTACCGCGTGAGATGAGCCGTCTATCAAAGTAACTTTAACGTCAACTACCGGGTAGCCTCCATGCACTCCACTTTCAATGGCTTCAATCACTCCGTCTTTAACGGGAGGGATAAACTCTTTAGGTATAGTACCGCCTTTTATTTTGTTGTCAAAAAGAATTCCTTTTCCTTTTTCCTGCGGTTCAATCAACAAAACTACATGCCCATATTGGCCATGCCCGCCGGTCTGTTGAACGAATTTTCCAACCGCCTCGACCTTTCGCGTGATTGTTTCTTTGTAAGCAACCTGGGGCCTGCCTATTTTTGCTTTCACGTTAAATTCGCGAAGCAACCTGTCTACCATTATTTCCAAATGTAATTGCCCCATTCCGGAAATTACATTTTGGCCGGTTTCTTTATTGTAGAGAACCCTAAAAGACGGGTCTTCATCTTCAAGTTTCTGTGAGCCAGCAAATAACTTTTCCTGATCTGCCTGAGTTTTTGGTTCGATCGCGACAGAAACTACCGGTTCAGGAAATTTTATTGCTTCCATAATTATGGGGTATTTTTCACTGCAGAGAGTGTCTCCGGTTGTGGTTTCTTTCAACCCCACAAGACAGACTATATCGCCGGCCTTTGCTTCATTTATTATTTCCTGCTTATTTGCGTGCATACGTAAAATTTTTGAAATTTTTTCCTTTTCGCGTTTTGTCGAATTATAAACCGTTGAGTTTGCCGCAATTTTTCCTGAATAAATACGTGTATAAAATAATTTACCGACAAAAGAATCCGTAAACACTTTGAAATTCAAAGCGCATAAAGGGCTAG
>JAQUOR010000244.1 GCA_028717025.1 Candidatus Omnitrophota bacterium
TGTGTTTCCTAATAAGTGCCGCCGCGAGCGGTGAACGCTCCATGTTTTTATAACAGAGAACCAAAACTAAAGATTTTGATTGAGGCACGCCGGAAGGATCAAGCCTTCCTCCGTTGTCAAAAGACGGCGGTGCCCGTAGCCTATCGCTGCTTTTTCGACGGACTGCCCTGTACGCCTGCCGCAGTAATTCTTCTAAATATACGGACTTCGGCGGCTCAGTGGGCCAAGAAACCTTGGCGAATGCTCTCTGCGGTTCTTTGATAATTCCTTGATCGGAGAAAGCATCACCAACCAAGATTAATCTATTAAGCTGTTTCTGATACATCAAAATGCGGCTGGAAACGTCATCGCGCCCGAACGCGTTTGACACTTTATTCTTAATGATTGCCACTCCATTCTCACCCAGCATACGCAAGAGAGTTTCGCCGATAAACTTATTCTGTTCATCTGACGTCATGTGCATGACCACAAAGCTTGCAATGACCACGTCAGCGTATTTAAGCCGTGGGTGCTGGGCAAGATCGCCTGTTACTACGAATGAAACATCGTGGCTTTCAAGCATTCCAGCTGTAGGTTCAAACACAATTCTAACTCCATCGATTGCGGTATCCTCGCCTGCGCTTATTAAGGATTCGGCAATGTCGCTTACATATTCGTATAAGACATTAAATACGTGGTTATGTCCAAGGCAAGGATTTTCCTTACCACCGACTATATAGGTATAGCCCTCTGCTACGGCAAGCGTCAGGCATTCGCTTTCGACACCAAAGCGGCCGAATATCACCAGAATACTGTTTACTTGATTTTGAGAGTTGACGACAAACCTTAAATCCATAATATCTTGGGGACGCCAGCCGCCATGGCCTTTGCGAATAACGTCGAGGACTTGAAGGATGTAGGGCCTAAACTCCTCCAAGCATATGCTATCCATAAAAATATGTGCCCGCGCGGCATTGCTTGGCAGTTCTGTCCCGATGATATCTATATTTTGATTAGCTAATTTTAAAAGATATGCCATCTCACACGTAGAGAATGGCAAGCCCCCTACGCCGACATCGACAACTTTACCGCCGTGCTTGATAATATCGGGTGCCTGAATACCTAAATGTTTCAATTTTTTTATTATGTCAACAATATCAAGGCCTCTGGTTATATGTGAATCTTGAATATGAACGCGTGAATACGGATTATTTCCTCCGTTGTCAAAAGAGGCGCTATGAATAGGATCAAGCCTGTAGAGAGCGAACATTGCCTCCGGTCTGCTTAAAGCACACTCAACATGCCAATTTCGAGCGACCCGCTCTAAAGTCTGACGGCCACCCATATAAACACTGCCGTCAGGATCAAGATCGTCTTGATCGCCATAGGCAAGCACAACAGCACCTCGTCGTTTTAAGTGTTTTTGTGCTTGATCTAAAAAGCGGCTTAAGAGCGAAAATTGTGGGTCAATAATAATGCGCATCCAGTCAGCAGAAGCGCCTACGATCTCTTCGTTGATACGGGGAGGCGCAAAAACAATCACGTCATATTTTTTATCAGAAACTCTTGGGTGTGAAAATAAATCGCTTAGTACCGCTGTGATGCGCTGGCTAATCTCTGGGCTTTGTTGCGCAAAATATGCAATTGCTTCTTGCAAAGTCTCTTGATGAATTTCGATTGCATCGACGAATGCACCTGAATTCGCACAAACAACTGCCCTCTTGCCCCGAGCTGCTCCCATGTCAGCAACCACCATACCTGGTTCAATTATTGTAGGTAAATAATCCCGCAACGCTCCATCAGCTTCTGCCCCGGCAATTTCTACATTAATCTTTTGATGCAAAGTTAAATAATGCGCCACGGCTTTAAGGCCTTCTTGAGCAATAACATAGAGCTCATCACCCGTCCTGTCACTGACTAAAATTTTATTTACCCATCCCAGCTTAAGCGCTTGCTTAAGCAAGCATTTGACAGTTGGATAAGAAAGCTCCTCTATTTTATATTTACGCCAAAGCGTAATGACACTATCAATGATAAAGCCTCTTGAGTAACCCTTATGATAAAGCAGGGTGAGCATTTCTTTGATACGCTGATAGTTTATCGCAGCCTTACCACCATTATCCAACGGCTCCTCTTCAGTGCGTTCCGATAAATCACGATAAAAATCTAGGCAAATTAAAATACCATTACCCTCAAAAGAGCGAAACGCAATATCCATGAAGTTGTAAGACGGTATTACATGAACAGCAATTTCGCGTCTTAGAACTCTCACAAGTTCTTGCACCTTCGGAATCATGCGTTTCAAATAATCATGGCTGCTTTCATACAAGCCTCTCTGTCCATATCCTTCTATGGTCAAACATGCAAAGCGACCCGGCTTTAGAATACTAAAATCAACGCCGAGCCGTTCAAGATAACGTAGCGCTCGCATCGACTGAATATTAAACCGAGCACTTTCACCGAAAATGTCAACGTGTGGATTATTTCCTCCGTTATCGAGCGCTAGCCTGCCTAAAGGAGTATCTGTTGAAGTACGCTTAAATAAATCAAGCCTTTCTTTCACTGACAAAACATCGGTAGCATCATCCAGCGTTAAAAACAAGTCTCCCCACATAAGGACCAGATCTTCATCTTCAGATGAGCCGAACAAAAACCTTGGGCTTACCTTAAAAGTGTTTTCCTGTGAATAAGGTATCGTAAAGCTCACAATAAACCGCAAGCGTATAGCCGGGAAAAACGGCAGATACCCCCTGCGAAGATAGAAAAATAATGCTGCCTCTGGCCCTTTCACGTGAACCTTTCGATTATGCACAGCTGCCGCTGACGCTGCAGTCTGATAATATGGTATGATAAAAGCCAATGGCTTGAATGCCAGGTAGTAGACACTTTGTCTCATTGCGAACAATATTTTCATATGAGGACTACCAAAAATAACCTTTCTAACTATACCCATTCTTAGAACGATAATGCCATTTTGATTGTAAGCAAATCCATGGGCTATGCATGTGCCGTCTAAATAAAAAGACTCGAAGGTATCACATTGATAACCATATTTCTCACTCGCGCTAT
>JAQUOR010000245.1 GCA_028717025.1 Candidatus Omnitrophota bacterium
GAATCCTTACGAAATAACCATAACCGCAGAATTTACGATAAGGGGTGGCATAAAAAATAAAGTTACCGCCCACTACAAGAGTAAATAACCGATATTCTGGAGTGAAGATGAGAAACCAAGAAGTATCCCGTATTTTCCGGGATATCGCCAAAGTACTGGAGTTAAAGGGAGAAAATATTTTTCGAATCCGGGCGTATGAACGAGCGGCGCAAGCAGTAGATAATTTACAGGATGACCTTGAAGGAATAATAGAAAAAAACGAGCTTACTTCAATACCCGGTATAGGCGCAGATTTATCCGCCAAGATTAAAGAGATAGTAGAAACCGGCCGCCTTAAGTATTATGAGGAGCTGAAGAAAAAAACCCCTCAGGGGCTTGTGGCGATGATGGAAATACCCGGACTTGGCCCAAAAACAGTTAAAAGGCTTTATGAACAATTAAAAATAAATACGGTAGCAAAATTAGAAGAAGCCGCTAAAGGCGGTAAATTATTAAAGCTTGCAGGCATAAAAGAAAAGATTGAAGATAATATTTTAAGAGGCATTAATCTTGTAAAAAAAGGAAATGAAAGGCAGCTCCTTAATTTTGCCATTAACCTTTCGAAAAGGTTTGTTGACAGCCTTAAAGGCTTAAAAGAAATAGATGATATTGAAGTAGCGGGTTCTGTAAGAAGGAAAAAATATACCGTAAAAGATATAGACATATTAGTTACCTCAAGGAAGCCTAAAGTTGTAATGGAGAAGTTTTTGCATCTTGATTTGGTGAAGGATGTTTTAGCGCACGGAGAAACAAAGTCTTCGATAATATCAAAAGAAAATAATATGCAGGTGGATTTACGCGTGCTTCCACACGGGAGCTTTGGTTCGGCGCTTCTATATTTTACAGGTTCAAAAGAGTTCAACGTACGGCTGCGCCAGGAGGCAATAAAAAAAGGGTATAAGTTAAACGAATACGGGCTATTTTCCGCCACCTCAATGAAAAATGCAGGCGGACCCGCCCCTGGCGGGAAGAAGGATAAAAAACTTGCCGGGAAAACAGAAAAAGAAATTTTCTCCTTATTAAAAATGGTATACATTCCTCCGGAGTTAAGAGAGGACAGGGGGGAGATTACCGCCGCAAGGATAAATAAATTGCCTAAGCTTGTTGAGTTGAAAGATATCAAAGGGGATTTTCATATCCATTCGAAATACAGCGACGGCCTGGCTTCAATCGCGGACATTGCCGATGCTTTAGAAGAATTCAATTACGAATATGCAGCTATATGCGACCATTCTCAGAGCTTAAAGATTGCGGGAGGGCTTTCGAAAAAAGAAGTTTACAAAAAGCTAAGAGAGCTTGAAAAAATAAACCAGAAAAGTAAACTTAAACTTTTTGCAGGAACAGAAGTCGATATAACGTCTAGCGGAGCGCTGGACTATCCGCAAAGTCTGCTTAAGGAATTTGACATAGTTGTCGCGGCGATACATACCGGATTTAAGCAGACAAAACGCCAGCTTACAAAACGGATCGTTAACGCATGCAAAAATAAATATACAAACATAATAGCCCATCCAACCGGCCGGCTCTGGGGCGCGCGGGAAGCTTATGATATTGATATTGATGAGATTTGCCGCGCGGCGCGCGACAATCAGGTGGCCATAGAGATAAATTGTCATCCGCAAAGGTTAGATTTAAGTGATATTAATGTAATGCGGGCAAAAAAATATGGCGTAAAGCTTGCACTCGGTACAGACACGCATCAGCTTAATCAATTATGGTCTATGGGGTTGGGTATTAGCGTAGCCAGGCGTGGTTGGCTTGAGAAAAGCGATGTTGTAAATTGTTTTTCGTTAAAAGAGGTGATCAAATGGTTAAAAAAATGAGTCAGATAATACGTAAAAAAGTGGCTACTGCAGGTTGTTTACTATCCGTTTTTTGTTTTCTTTTCTTATGCGGATGCGCAAAGCCTTTGCATAAAGATACGTTTATAATCGCAGGGACTTATCTTGAAGTGATATCCAGAGATGGCCGGGCATCACAAATAGTGTATGATGAGTTTAAGCGCATGGAGAAGATATTTAATTTCTATGATAAAGATTCCGAGTTAAGCCGGCTCAACAATACGTATAACGCGCCGGTTAAGGTTTCTTCAGAATTAATAGAAGTTTTAAGGCTTTCGAAGCAGTTGAATGAAATGACCGATGGGGCTTTTGATGTAAGCTGCGGCAGTCTTTATAATTTCTGGAAAGAATTTATAAAAAAGGGAAACATTAAAGAGCTACCCTCAAAAGAAACCATAAACGGTATTTTAGAAAATTGTGGTATGGATAAAATAAAAATAAATACAGATTTAACCGTTACTATTGAAAGAAAAGGCCTTAAAGTTGACCTGGGCGCGATAGCGAAAGGCTATATGGTAGATAAAGCAGCAACGGCTCTGAAAAATAAAGGAATATCCAGCGCGCTTATAAATGCCGGAGGAGATATCTATTGTTTAGGCGCTAACAATAAAAATCCCTGGAGGGTGGGAATAAAAAATCCCAGCGAAATTCAGGGGATAATAGAGGATGAAGACCTTGTGGATGAGGCCGTAACAACATCGGGTAATTACGAACAATTTTTTGATTTTGAAGGCAAGCGTTATTCTCATATAATAGACCCGCGTACGGGTTTCCCGGTTACAAGCGGCGTGATAAGCGTGAGCGTTGTAAGCAAAAATTGCACAACAGCTGATGGCCTGGCTACAGCTTTTTTTGTAGATGGCATTGAAGGATTGAACAAATTTCTTTCAAAATATCCATCAACGATGAGAATATTCATAGTTACGCAGGAAGGCAAACAGAAAAGGGTGCATATATTCAGATGATAGCGATGAAAACAGAAAGCAAAATGAATAAGGTGACTATAGAGGAAATTAAGGCAAAAAGGGGCAAGGGAAAAATCACAATGCTTACCTGCTATGACTATTCTTTTGCCAAAGCCCTTGATGAGAGCTGCGTGGATATAATTCTTGTAGGGGATTCACTGGCGAATGTAGTGCTCGGCCTTAAAGAAACAAACAAA
>JAQUOR010000246.1 GCA_028717025.1 Candidatus Omnitrophota bacterium
TTCGCGGACATTCGTCCCGCCTGCATTTTATTCGGCGGGATCCTTCCGCATGCACATTCGTTCTGCGGAATCCCGCCAAAGGCGGTGACGCAGAGGACTTTAGTTTGTATGCGGGACATTTAAAAAAGCCCACGAGTGGAATCGAACCACCGACCTACGGTTTACGAAACCGTTGCTCTACCAACTGAGCTACGTGGGCGTCGTCATTACGCTCGAGTACTCGCTTCATTCCTCCTCAAGTGGGGCGCTGCCCCTTATGACGTAAGTCTCGAAGAATTTCACAGAAGCTAACCTCGACTTACTGTTACCCTGAAGAGATTCTAAAGAAGCAAAAAGAAAACAGAGAAGGATCCCGCTGGCTCATACATTCGCCGGCGTCTGCGCGACAGCGCTTACGCGCTGCGTAACAATCTTAATTACATAATTCTCTACAAGAGCGATCAGCAATACGCTTTCTCCTGAAACGATATGCTTTCAGGTTTGTCGCGCTTCATAAAGGGGTTTCCTTCGATTTCACTCAGGATGCTTCGAAGGATGCTGAGCGTGAGTCGAAGCACCGCCCCTTTTTGACATTCCGCTGCAAGTTTACCCAACGAAGGATTTCACGCACAGTTTGCTTGTCCCGTGCGAGCGTAAGCGAGTTTACGGGATCAATCCCCGAAGATTAGCTACGAAGCGATATTTTGGTTTGTTGAACTATACGCTACCCGTTAAAGGTTATACGCGATGAGCAACGCCGACAAATTAAAATTGTAACAGAAATAATCTAATCTGCAAGTAAAGTCCTGTGGGACGCCGCGAACGGGGGGATGTTTATAAATTAAATATTGTCGACATGCGGTTGTCTGCCGACACCGGAAGTCAAGCGGACGATCTGTGTAATCGGTGCACTTCATGAAAAAAGTGAAAAAAATTCTTGCACAACCAAACAAATATTGCTAAATTGCTAATATAAGAGTGATTTTTAGAAAAAATTGCCTGGCGCGTATATTCCTGTCTTTAAGACGCACAAGTAAACAGATGCTTTTTCAGGCAGCGGGAAAACAATGATGTTAACAACACCTTATTATTTGATCGACGAACGAAAATTATTAAGAAACATGAAAATGGTACAACACGTCAGAAGTGCCTGCGGGGCAAAAAGCGTATTGGCATTAAAGTGTTTTTCTACGTGGTGCGTTTTTAATCTCATGAAAAAATACATGGATGGAACGACGAGCAGCTCATTGTATGAAACGCGGCTGGGGTACGAAAAATTCGGAAAAGAAGTCCATGCCTACAGCGTTGCATTTTCTCGCCAAGAGTTAAAAGAAATTAAACGATACGCAGATAAAATAATTTTTAATTCTCTATCGCAATTGGAAATGTTCCGTGGCTCTGTTCGTTCGTGCAATGTCGGCGTACGGATAAATCCCCGGGTAAGCTTCTCCCATTTTGACCTGGCGGACCCGGCGCGCCGCTTCTCACGACTCGGTATATGCGATAAAAAAATGCTTTTAAAAGCTCTTCCGTTGATTAAAGGCGTAATGTTTCATTTTAACTGTGAAAACGATAATTTTGAAAATTTCTCTTCTCATATCGATATGATCAGCCGCACCTACGGAGATGTTCTAAAAAATTTGGAATGGGTAAGCTTAGGCGGCGGAATTTATTTCACCAAGCCCGGGTATCCATTAGAAAAATTTTGCAAGAAACTGAAAGCTTTTAGCGAAACGTTTAAAGTACAGGTATATCTGGAGCCAGGCGAAGCCGCCATTACCCAATCGGCGGAACTTGTTACGAAAGTGCTGGACATTGTCCACAACGAGCTTGATATTGCCATAGTCGATGCATCAACGGAAGCACATATGTTGGACCTTTTAATCTATCGGATAAACGCTAAAATAGATTCGACGCGCCAAGGCCGTTTTAAATATATAATCGCCGGCCGTTCCTGTTTAGCGGGAGACGCATTCGGCACGTTTCGTTTTAAATCAAAGTTAAAAACGGGCACAATTATCCGTATTGCGGATGCTGCCGGCTATACAATGGTTAAAAAGAACTGGTTTAACGGACTGCCCATGCCTTCAATCGTCGTACGCAGGCAGGATGGATCTTTTAAATTGGTTCGTCGCTTCGAGTATAATGATTTTGTAAGCAGTCTATCGTAGACGGGATTAAATTTTAGCCTAAGGTAGAGTCATTGAAACTATACTTCCGGGCGCCTACATACCGGTAAGATTTCCTGCGGCAAAAGCAGAAAATCTTACCAGAGCGCCTCGGAAGTTGCTTTTTCACTCACTTTAGGTAAGCGAGAAAGCAAGGAGGTGGGAGTGAAATGAAAAAGAACGTGTTGATTGTCGGTGCAGGCGGTGTGGCTCATGTGGCTGCGCATATATGCGCACAAAACAATGATGTTTTAGGTGACATCTGCATTGCATCAAGGAAACAAGAAAAATGCGACGGGATCATCAAAAGTATACAACGGAAAAATCATGTAAAAGATACCGGCAAAAAAATATATTCGCGCCAGATAGATGCTCTCAATGTTACCGCTATGGTGAATCTCATAAAAGAAACAAATTCGCATGTAGTGATGAACCTGGCGCAGGCGTATGTCAACATGTCGGTCCTGGAAGCCTGCATCCAGGCAGGCGTAGCCTATCTGGATACTGCCATACATGAAGACCAGAATAAGGTATGCGAAAACCCGCCCTGGTATGCAAATTATGAATGGAAACGCAAACCCCGCTGCAAAGACAACGGTATTACCGCCATTCTTGGCGCAGGATTTGATCCCGGTGTCGTCAATGCGTACTGCGCGTTTGCCCTTAAACATCATTTTGACTCGATCGACACTATCGATATTATGGATGTGAACGCCGGAAGTCACGGGAAATATTTCGCCACCAACTTTGACCCGGAGATAAACTTTAGAGAGTTCAAAAAAGTCTGGACATGGATAGACAGAAAATGGGTACAGGAAAAAGTCCATTCGATAAAGCAAACCTTTGATTTTCCGGTCGTCGTACAACAAACGGTGTACTTAACCGGCCA
>JAQUOR010000247.1 GCA_028717025.1 Candidatus Omnitrophota bacterium
TCTTCCGATCTGGTAGGACAAACGGGAAGGACCGTCGCGCCCAAATTGTATATTGCCTGCGGTATATCGGGGCAAATCCAGCATTTGGTGGGTATGCAGTCATCAAAAATAATCGTAGCGATAAACAAAGATCCCGATGCGCCGATTTTTAAAGTAGCTAATTACGGCATCGTGGGGGACTTATTTCAGATAGTGCCGTTGTTGATAAAGAAACTGAAAGAAATCAATCAAAAATGAAATTCCAAATCACAAATTACAAATTTCAAACAAATCCCAATATTCAAAATTCCAAGGTACAAAGCAAATTTAGTTTTGGCTATTTGGTAATTGGAATTTGGAAATTCTTTGTAATTTGGTGCTTGGAATTGGGGATTTAGGTAACGATGCATCTAAAAGAACTAGAAATATTCGGCTTCAAATCCTTCCCGGAAAAAACCAGCCTTAAATTCGAACCGGGCATTACCGTTGTCGTCGGTCCCAACGGGTGCGGGAAATCAAATGTATTAGATTCCCTTAAGTGGGCGCTGGGAGAGCAAAGCCCTAAGTCCCTGCGCGGTTCAAAGATGGAAGATATCATCTTTAACGGCACCGAGCACCACCCTTCCTTAAGTGTCGCGGAAGTGAGCCTTACCTTTACCAATGAGGATAAATACCTGCCCATCGATTACCAGGAAGTTTCCATCACGCGCAAGCTCTACCGTTCAGGAGAGAGCGAATACTATATCAATAAAAATATCGTAAGGCTCAAAGACATCGAAGAGCTTTTCATGGGGACCGGCATCGGGGAATCGACGTATTCATTCGTGGAGCAGGGGAAAATAGAGATTTTCTTAAGCTATAAACCCGAAGATAAACGTCTTATTTTTGATGAAGCAAGCGGTATCGTAAAATATAAGGAACGCAAGCGCGAGGCGATGCGCAGATTAGAGGAAACCGATGAAAACTTGGTGCGCCTCGATGATATTATTACCGAAGTAAAACGGCAGACGCGTTACTTAGAGCGTCAGGTTGAAAAAGCGCGCAAGTTTCGCGAGACGCAGGATGAGCTTGTGGCAGTTGAGAAAAAAATAGCCACAATACAGTCAAAAGAACTGCAGGAAAAAATCGATAAACTTCTTGAAGAATTAAATGTCCTGACCGTCCAAGAAGAAGCAAAGACCAAAGAACTTAATTCTGCCAAAGAACAATGGGAGGCGGTTAATACTGCCTTGCGTGATTTGCGCAGCAGCCTAGAAGCGGTGAACCAGGCATTCATTACCATTGGCGGTAAAATTACGACCGCTCAGAATAACATCAAATTTTATGAGCAGATGATAGTGGAGCTCAAAGAGCGTAACGTCACTATCGAGCTGGCCGAAGGGGAATTGCGTCAGCGCCTTTCCTTGCAGGAAGGCCGCGTCTCCCAGGAAAAGGTACACTTAGATTCAATTGATGAAAACGTAGAAGTGCTTACGCGTGAAGTTGCCGCTGTTACGCAGGAGAAAGAAACTTTAAAAACGCAGAGCGTTGAGGCGGGCCGTCAGATAGAACAAGAGAAGATAAAGATACTGGAATTAGAAAACAAAAAAGCTAATCTTAATAACTCATTGATTGAAGTGCAGACCAATCTTTCCTCGTTGACCAACCGCAAAAAACGTTTGTTGCTCGATAAAGCGCGGCTCGAAGGCTTTTTAAGCGAAGGTAAAAATACTTTGGCCCTGAAAGAGCAAGCGCTTTTTGACGTAGAGGCAAAGCTTAAAGCTCTTAAGGACAGGAAAAATGCCCTTGCGCTTAGAGAGAAAGAACTGAGCGTAAACAAAGAAGATTTAAAGAACAAGCTGGTAGAAAAAGAAAAAGAGCTCGTAGAGCTTACGTCGTATTATGAATTCTTAAAAGATTTACACACCAAGTATGAAACATTTTCAGTAAAGAAAAAAATCACCGTCATTTTTGACGAGGAGCCCAAAAATATCAATAAGCTGGTGGCTTCACTGCGTGATGCGACCTTTAGTCGTGAAGGTAACTGCTACAAAGCAACAGTTGAGGCAAAAGTCATTTCTCTTGGGGAGAACCAGCTTGAAGAAAAAATGCAGGCAGTGCGGGCGGCGATCGAGGAAGTAAAGAATATGCTTCTTACGCTCGATAAACAGAAAGAACAAATCAGCCAGGAAGTCCTGGTTGAAGACGGCCAGATAGACCAGACGCAACGCCAGCAGCAGGAAGCGCTGCAGGAAAAAGAGAATTTAGCCAGAGAATGGGCAAGGCTTAATGAAGAATACGCGCTGGTAAAAAGCGAAATGGAAACAGCGCTCACTGATATGAATGCGCTGGAGGCTACCCGGAAGAACTTAGAAGAGGAAACCGTCGTAAGTGATACCGCGCTCTATCAGTCGCAGGAAAGCTTAAAAGATTCCCAGGGGCTCATGGCGCACAATTCTGAGCGCATAAAAAATATCGATATTGACGTTGCCAAAAAAGAAGCCTTAAGGGAATCGCTGCACAAAGAGAAAGAGAGCTTACGATCAAAAATAAATCTTCTCGAAGAGGAAAAAGGTACCATTGCAAAGAACTTAGAGACGATAGCAAAAGAAAAAGACGATAACAACGTACGTATCGGGACGTTGGGCCAGGATATAGAAAAGGTCACCGCTGACATCGGCATCTTGCACGACCGCATTAAAGAGCAGACTGCGAAGAAAGAAGTAGCTGAAAAAGAAGTGGTCACGAAAGACGAGGCGCTTGAGGCAGCCAAGAAGCTTGAGCAGTCGCTTGAAAAAGAATGTCAGGATGCGCGCAGCGCTGCCTATAATAAAAAACTGGACATCCAGAGTTTTGAATACGAAAAAGGCAAGGTCAAAGACTATATAAAGCAGGTGTATAACATTGAATTTGAACCTGTATCCCTGGAAGGCGAAACGCTTACGCTTGATGCCTTCTGTGCCGAAAAGGATAAGCTTAAGAAACGCATCGAAGGCTTAGGTGAGGTTAACCTTGTTGCCATAGAAGAGTTCGAAGAATTAAAAA
>JAQUOR010000248.1 GCA_028717025.1 Candidatus Omnitrophota bacterium
CAAATCTTCCCTTGATAGACAAAAAGCTATACGAAAGAAGAAAGCGGCGTATCGCAAGAGGCAAGAGATGAAAGAGGAGGCGAAGAGAATTCGTGCGTTGTCAGGGGCCATACCACCTCATGCATTCATACAGCTTGTCCAAAAATTCATAAATAAATTTTTTCCGGAGAAGAAAATGCTTAGGGCCATAGCGAAACTTAAGGAAAAGAAAGCAAGAAGAGAGGAAGCCGAAAAAGCACGTCAAGTTAATAAGGTATTGGGGCAGATCAAAGGAGCCGAAGTAATTGCTCAAACTATTTCTCAAAGTATTACCGCTGCGCGGGAGCATATTGCGGTATGCAAGGAAGACCAAGAGCTTGCGGAAAGGGCAGATGGTTCAATGGTCCAGCGTCAACGCTTATTGATATTAAGCGGTCAATTGCTGGATTTGATACATGAACATGTGTTAAGGATGAAGCAGGGTTTAAGCCAATTGTCTCAAGCCATAGGATACGTTCGAGAGGATAATCAGGAACAACTTGAGCCGAAGATAACAGGTGAATTCGTAAGATACAAACTTATATCACAGGAAGCAACTCTTGGATGCGATGAAATAGAGGCGCTTTATAAACAGATGAAAATACGGCAAGCGCAGCTTGCACAACAAATTTCTTTGGCCGCGGTGAGCCAAAAAAGCGCAAGGAGAGAAGCTTTGCGTCAGATGAACATTGTGCAAACAGCAATTATTAATAACCTTGGCGTAACGCGCGACGCTCAAGTGTGCATTAGTAAGGCCAGGGATAATCTGATTAAAGCAGGTAATGAGCAATTATCTTTATCGCAGCGTCAAGAAGCCCAGGCTTTAGCAGTTAGTGTTGTGGCGCAAGCCCAAGGCAGCGCAGAGCAGGCTCGTCATAATTTATCACCGATAGAAGAAATATTGCGTAAGGTAGAAGAAAGCTTACCCTCGACAGGAAACAATGTTGACGTTGGAAAAGCAATTAAAGCAGGGCGTAGGAAGTATGATCAGGCGTTAGCTGAAATTGAAGAAATCTATGATACAAGATTAAGCTTGCTTGACATTCTAAAAGAGTCCGAAGCGTCGCTTACGCGTAAGAAAGAAAAGCTTATGCTTTTAAGAACAGAAGCCGAAAGCCGACTGGTAACTATCCAGGATATGCTTTCTACAATTGAAGTACGAATAGAAGCTGCATTTGAGGCGCAAAAGAAAGCCAACGATAAACTTGAATCAGGGGATGAAATAGCTTCAAGCATTGAGCAGCGCATGGCAAACCTTGAAAGTGCACGCGACAACTGGCAGACGGCGCATACGGTGATCGTGGAATTTAATGACGTTAGAGAAAAGATAGCTGAAGCGTTCCGGGATGTTGACGATGCCATGCATCAAGTCGAAGATAATGAATTATTAGTAGCTACGTACAACACCTGTTCCGATAGAGTTGAGCAAATACTCATTAAGATCGCGAGACTTGAACATGGACGCGAGGAATTAAGTCAATTGTGCGCTCGTTATCATGGGAAATTAAGAAACGATACGCGTATTATTAGGGATATGTGTAATTTTATTGCTGCCTTTGATCTTGCCAATTACACAGATCCATATGTTTTAAATAATGATATTAAGGAGAGATTAGAAACGCGTTTCCCTGATGAAGCATATGATGTTGAAAATCCGGCAGTGCAGTCAGCCGTAGAGAAAAAAGTTCAGGAATTTAGCGCTGACAGGATCAATACAATCCTTTCGCAAATCACTACTGAGCTGCAGCACGTAAGAAATGCTGATGATTGTAGAACGCTTAGAGAATTGCTAGATGAACAATTACAGGTATTTAGTGCGTTTCTTGATAATCCGCGTCTTCGTAGCAGAAAAGATACGTTAGAAGCTCAGATTGATTCACACATTCGTAATTTTGAAATTAGCCCGGAACAAAAAGAGGCGCAAAACTTGCTTACGAGTAGCGAGTTTACAGATGATCTGGCAAATAACCGGTTGGCAAGAGAGTTCCTCGCCGCTGTTGCCGGAGAGCGCGGATTTCCGCAGGAAAAAATCATAAAGATCATTGCTTTTGCGCAAAGCAGGAAGGGGGGGAACATATTTATTAACAGAGTTGCTGCCTTGGCACAAAAAATAACCCATCAGAAAAGCGCATCGTTTATGCGGGATATTTCCCATCCTATTACGGCAAGTGCGATGTTCGCCGCAGCAGAAACTTTTTTAAATGAACCAAACATAGTACAGCGTTTTAGAGATTTGGCAGAGATTTTAGAACGCTTTGAGTCAATACTTTTATTAGCACCTAGAGGTCCGCCAAGTGAAAGCGATTTGCTTTCTGAGCATGAGGATAAAACCATCGATAAGCGTTTTGTTGTTGCCTACAGAGAAGATGATCGGGTTCATTGGAACGTTGATCCCAAGATTTTCCCTGAATGGGCAAGATTTTCAATAGAACTTCATGAAAGCCAACCCACAGAGTCTCTTGCCATAGAGATGCAGGCAGAGGCATTTAGAAAACCGCACGCAAATTTATCAGAACAAGCACAAGAATCAAAAATCGGGCTGGATATACCTGTCGGCCGTCATGTTAATCAGATTAAAGCATTTGACCCAACAACACGACATTTGGTCAATGTGTTAATCGTCGGCAGTAAACGCAATGCAAATATTATGGCGCGTAATCTCGTAGCTCTTGGTTATGACGGCAGCCGCATCCATGTTATTACTGATGAGCCCAATCAAAAGAGGCACGCAAACGAAAAAATTATTGCTGATGGCAGCTTTTACTGTTTACTCATGGAAGAGACTTTGATATTTGGACAAATGCCTTCAATGCCCGTTGAAATTGTGGCTTTGATTCCTACAGGTTTACCATTTCATTCTTTTGGCGAAATCGAGGTAAGTTACTTTGGCCAAGAGCTTGTATCTGATAAGCAAAGACACATGCCTGCGGGAATTTTCTCTCAAAGCACCCAGTTCTTTCTTGACGCTATAG
>JAQUOR010000249.1 GCA_028717025.1 Candidatus Omnitrophota bacterium
CTGGTCAAGCGAAGAGGCGAGCGCTTCGCTGATAAAGCTTTCTAAGGTAAACCCGTCGTAGACTATCTCCATGGCTCGTCCGCCCAAAACATAGGAAGGCCGCACCATCACCGGGTACCCTAAGCGTTGTACGATTTTTTTTGCCTCATTCATATTATGCGCAATGCCGCTCTCTGCCTGTTTTAACCGGCACTTTAAAAGAAGCGCACGGAACTTATCCCGGTCTTCGGCGATATCGATATATTTCGCTTTGGTGCCTAAAATATTTATTCCTTCGCGCTCAAGACCTAATGCAAGGTTAAGCGGGGTCTGGCCCCCGAATTGTAAAATCACGCCAAATGGTTTTTCTTTTTTAACGATGCTTAAAACATCCTCTAAAGTAATGGGCTCAAAATAGAGTTTATCCGAGGTATCGTAGTCGGTTGAAACAGTTTCCGGATTACAGTTGACCATAAGCACTTCGATACCTTCCTCTTTTAGAGAAAAAGCGGCATGCACGCAACAGTAATCAAACTCTATGCCCTGGCCTATCCTGTTGGGGCCTCCGCCTAAGATCATTACTTTCTTTTTACCGGAGACCCTGGCCTCGCATTCTTTCTCATACGTAGAATAGTAATATGGCGTATGGGCCTCGAATTCGGCAGCGCAGGTATCCACCAATTTATATACCGCTTCGACTTTCTCTTTTTCGCGCATTTCCCTGATTGTTTTCTCATCGGCGTTTACTATATGCGCCAGGTATCTGTCAGAAAACCCCAGAACTTTTGCGCGGCGCAACAGTTCTACATCGAGCTTCTTTTTTTGCAGGTGCTTTTCAAAATCAATGATTTCTTTGATATTATGCAAAAACCACTTGTCTACGTACGAGAGCGCCGCTACCTCTTCTACGGAAAAACCTTCCCTAAAGGCGTCGGCGATATAAAAGATCCGTTTGTCGGTAGGAATGCGCAGTTTCTGCTTTATGTTTTCGTTAAGTTCCTCCTTGGTAAGTTTAAGTTTATCCTCGGTAATCAAGGAATTGAAGCCGGTTTTCCCGGTCTCAAGGGCCCGCAAGCCTTTTAGCAGGGCTTCTTTGAAAGTCCTGCCTATGGCCATTACCTCTCCTACGGATTTCATCGAGGTAGTAAGCACAGGGTCGGCCTGGGGAAATTTCTCAAAGGTAAAACGAGGGATTTTTACCACGCAATAATCGATGGTCGGCTCAAATGAAGCGGGTGTTTCTTTGGTGATATCGTTAGGGATCTCATCGAGCGTAAAACCGACGGCAAGCTTTGCGGCAATTTTTGCGATAGGAAACCCGGTGGCTTTTGAGGCGAGCGCTGAAGAACGGGACACCCGGGGATTCATTTCGATGATCGCCATGCGGCCGTCTTTAGGATTGATGGCGAACTGAACGTTGCTGCCGCCGGTCTCAACTCCGATAGCGCGTATGGCAGCAATGGCAGCGGAACGCATCTTCTGATACTCTATGTCCGTTAAGGTCTGTGCCGGCGCGACAGTGATGGAATCTCCGGTGTGCACACCCATAGGATCAAAATTCTCTATGGAGCAGACGATCACGACATTGTCTTTTGTGTCGCGCATGACCTCCAATTCAAATTCTTTCCAGCCTAAAAGGTATTCCTCGATCAAGAGTTCATGGATCAAACTTAGATCCAGGCCCCGTTTAACGATTTCCCAGTATTCTTCCACGTTATAGGCAATACCTCCGCCGGTGCCCCCTAAGGTAAATGCGGGACGTATGACACAGGGAAGTCCTATGAACTGGAGCGCATCAATGCCATCCTCAAGCGAATAAATTGTCCGGGAACGCGGCAGTTCAATGCCTGCTTTAGACATGGTTTCTTTAAAAAGTTCTCTATCTTCGGCGCGGGCAATCGCTGTTTCGTTGGCACCGATAAGCTCAACGTTATGTTTTTTAAAAATCCCTTTTTTTGCCGCCGCGAACGCAACGTTAAGCGCGGTCTGGCCACCAAGCGTGGGAAGGCAGGCATCGGGTTTTTCTTTCTCGATGATTTTCTCAAGCACCTCAACCGTGACCGGCTCTATATAGGTTGCGTCGGCAAACTCCGGGTCGGTCATGATGGTCGCAGGATTAGAGTTAAGCAGAATCACCTTGTAGCCTTCTTCGCGCAGCGACTTACAAGCCTGGGTCCCTGAATAATCAAATTCGCAGGCCTGGCTGATAATGATGGGTCCGGCGCCGATGATCAAGATCTTTTTTAAATCTGTCCGCTTAGGCATGCTGCGTCTCCACTGTTGATTAGTTTTCCGTGGTATTACGTAGATCTAAAGGGTTCCACTCCTTATATAGAAAAAATCTCCACATGGTCGAAGAGAGCGCTCCGCAACGATCCGGCTCTCCCGACGGTGTTTTCCACCATCCCGTGAAAGGAAATATCTGGACCGCATTTTTTGTCGCATAAGGATAGAATGCGTAGCTTCCCGTAATAATTTTCTTTTTATCAAGCTGAGCAGTTAACCCTCGTACTTGTCCGCGGTGGCCGATAATATCAAACCTCATCGCCTCTAACCCCGGCTGCGTCTCGTAGAAGCAACACACATACATAAGAGCATCGGCCATTTGCGCAGTCCATTCCAGAGAAACCATGCGCGGCCGCGCGATAATGTTACATGTCTTTTTATCGGTGAAGTCATAGCCCTCTATCCCGTCGGCGCTTACGAAAAATTTATTTTTGGCAAATTTAAACAATGCCGTTTCGCTGACGCCGAAAAATTCCTGCAATTCGCGCGGGTTAAAAGTTAAGAGCAACATTGAAACCACGTCTGTCGAAGAAACTGACGAAATCCCCTCGTCGTGGTTGCATCCCACGCTTATATGCGTAATATTATTCTTTTTGTCTCTTACCAAGGCCGCCTCTTTGATGAATTTTCGTATACCCTGCATTTCACGGGCAAAAACATTTTTTATTTTTTCATCCTTCTCTTGCGCATACAAAGAACGGAACATTGCGTAGGCAACTAT
>JAQUOR010000250.1 GCA_028717025.1 Candidatus Omnitrophota bacterium
GCAAAGGTCAACCCGGCAAGCGCACCGGTAAGCTCTACCAACGCATCGTTTAGGCCCAAAACAACCGAACCGATGTATTTCAACCGCTCCTCGTCTATCATCTCAAGGAGCTCGTGCTCATGGGCATTTTCCTCTTTCAATATTTCGGCAGCTTCAGGGACATCCGATGTCATCTTCCCGTAGGAGGCCTGCGCCTTCTCCTCTCCACCTTCCATAAGTTTCAAACCAAAGGTAAGGCCTAAGACCCGCGCTATTATAAAATACTTCCATATCGTAAAATGGTCGGGGGCAACGTCTTTGCGCGTATATTTTTTAAGCATATCGTAATGCTTACGTTCGTCAGAGGCGATGCCCTTGAGGACCTCTTTATTTTTTGCGTTTTTCTCGATAACGGCAAGCTTGGAATAAATAAAATACTCGGTTATTTCGTTCTCTTGAAAGGATATTATCTTTTTTTCTATTTCAGCGTTCATACCCCCCCTTATTACATCAAAATAAGACTTACAGCCATTATTGCCATGCCTGCGATGACCCCAAAAATAGATATATGATAGCCGTCGCTTTGGCAGGACAGCGGAAGAAGCTCATCGAAGCTAATAAAGACCATGATTCCCGCGACAAAGGCAAGCGAAAAAGACAGGACCGTTGAATTTATAAAAGGCATAAGGATCAATATTGCCACAACAGCTCCGGCCGGCTCCGCAAAACCCGATAAAAAAGAATACCAGAACGCCTTTCTTCTGCTTTTCGTAGCATAAAAAATAGGCATGGCGACGGCAATGCCTTCAGGTATATTATGCAGGGCTATCGCGATAGCTAACGCAACGCCCAATTTAATATTTACCAGAGCGCTCATAAAGACCGCCAGCCCTTCCGGAAAATTATGTATTCCAATGCCTAAAGCCGTAAATATTCCTGCAGCCATGAGTTTTTTATCGCACGTTTTTGTCCCTATTTTTTCAGCTATATATTCATGCGGAACAAGAAAATCTATAAGCATGACCAGGCTGATACCGCCAAAAAACGCGATATTGGCTTTAAGCGCGCCGATAGTGTGTATGGACGAAGGCAAAAACTCGACAAAAGAAACATATATCATCACCCCGCCGGACAAACCCAAAAAGAACTGGAGATGGCTTCTTTTGAAATCCCGGATAAAGAAAGTGATAAGTGAACCTACTACCGTAAAAATACCGGCCAAAAAACATAGCAACAAAGGCAACCAAATTTTTGCATTATCCATACCTTGCTCCAGATACGTTTTTTAGAATATCGGTATCTCACGGGACATTTTATTCCCGATATAGTAGAAAAACCTTGTTTTGTTTATCCTCTCTATCGCGTATTATCTGCGAATTTTTCAGGAAACTTTCTTTGCCTGGATCAATTCTTCCATACATTCAAAGCCGAATAACAAAGCTTTGTCCTGTGGATAAAGAGCATGGCCGTTCCGGCTTATCAGAAAAAAATTCATCAACAGCTGCTCTCACGCCAGGACAAGTCGAAGAAGTATAATCATCAAAAATCATTAAACCGCCTTTTTCCATGCGCGGATAAAAAAAGATACAACAATCCATGACCGATTTATATATATCAACGTCAACATGAACCAAACAAAAAGTCGAATTTTCAATAGGTTTTACAGTCGCGGGGAATATCCCCCGATAGAAGTGAACATTCTTGTAATCGCTTAAATATGCTTTAACGTTCTCTAACGAACAATCGTTAAAATCGCCTTCCCTATGCGTATCCCGCTTCGCATCTATTGGCGGCATCCCGGTAAAAGTATCAAACAAATGAAGATTTTTTATTTTTAGATCAAACGTTGTGGCCAACAACCGCGCGGTTCCTCCTTTATAGACGCCTACCTCAGCAACGTCACCTCGCAGATTGCTCGCGTGTTTTGCAAGTTGATAAATCATAAAACACCGTGATTTATCGATAACGGTAAATTCTTTTATTTGTTTAAACGCACCATTAAAAATTTTATCTTCTTCCTCCAGATAGATAAAACCAGGTCCTTTATATATTCTCTTGATTTGATACCCGAATTTTCTCAGGATTTTCTTAATTAATGCTTTAATCCATGCTTTCATACTACTCCCTTTATGCGTGATTTATTCATCATCGATGAACCAACCGTAGCTCTGTTCCTTGCGCGATTTTCTTATTCACCGATATCTTCATTCCATAATTTCGGGTTCGTTTTAATGAAATTCCGCATCATGTCTTTACATTCCTCTATATTAAGGTTGATTATCTTTGTGCCGCGCTTTTGAGAATATATCTGCGGGCCCTTAAACGTCTCATTCTCTCCTATGACGATAAGGGGAATCTTATAAAGCAGTATCGCGCCGGTGCACATATCACAGGGAGAAAGCGTCGAATATATAATGCACTTACAATAATCGGATGCCTTTAGCCTCCCGGCATTCTCAAGACAATCCATTTCAGCGTGCAAAATAGCCGAGTCCTTTTGCAGCCGTCGATTGTGTCCGCGGCCGATGATGCGGTTGTCCTTGACTAAAACCGAGCCGATCGGTATCCCGCCCTCTTTTAAACTCACGCTGGCCTGCGCAATTGCTTCTTGCATAAACTTCAAATGTTCTGTCTTTTTCATGAACCGCTTCCTTTTATCTTTATGCCCGGTTTATATTTCCCGCGGCAACTACCTCCGGCTCCGCCTATGATAAATGGCCGACGCCAAAGGATATGTGCCGGTATTACGCGTGATGTAAAGAGCGCTTTGCTTATACCATCCATTCTATTATTATACCTGTTTAACAGGCCTCGAACAAAATGAAATTGTTCTTTCGTAAATTTAAATACGATTTTTACCCTTGAAGGTAATTTAAAACAGCGCAATGGTAATTTCTCCTTCGATTCCTTCAACCCACGCAGCCACTCGGGAACATTATAACGAAATTCGTATTCGGGGTTTATTGACATGCGTTTGTTCCCTAAAGGATC
Organism: Candidatus Omnitrophota bacterium; assembly: GCA_028717025.1. Classification (GTDB taxonomy): domain Bacteria; phylum Omnitrophota; class Gorgyraeia; order Duberdicusellales; family 4484-171; genus JAQTOI01. Next base: position 2,971 of record JAQUOR010000250.1, read on the forward strand.
GTGAGAAAGCCC
>JAQUOR010000251.1 GCA_028717025.1 Candidatus Omnitrophota bacterium
CAGCATTTCCGGAGTCATGTCCACGCCGATAACGCGACCGGTTTTGCCGACCCTTTTGGCCGCAAGAAAAGCGTCGAATCCTGCGCCGCTTCCTAAATCAAGCACAATATCGCCTTCCTTTAATGAAGCAAGGGCAACCGGATTTCCGCATCCAAACCCTAAGTTTGCCCCTTCCGGAACAGCGTTCAGTTCTGAATCGCTATATCCCACTTTTTTGCTGATATTTTCCGCCTGCGTTACGCCGCCACAGCACGAACTTGAGTAACAGCACGAATTCTTCTGCGATAACGCTTTTGCGTAGCCGTCTCTAACGATCTTTTTGATTTTATCCGCTTCGTTTTTCATTTATATCCCTTCCCTCTTCATTTTTGAGGCATTTTCTTTATCAATCTGTTTCTTGATTACCTCTTTAACAAAATTTAATGCTCCATCTTTATCCTGATCGATTACGATCTGCTCAATCCTAAGCAGATCCTTTTCGATGAGATTAATCGTCTTTTTAATCGTCATTTAACTATCACCCCAAAAATCATACCGCTTATCGTCGCCATAACGACAACAAGGCTGACGTATACAATCGTTTTCTTAGTACCAATTACACCTCGAATAACCAGCATACTCGGCAAGCTCAACGCTGGCCCGGCCAATAGAAGCGCCAAGGCAGGCCCTTTACCCATGCCGGATCCGATAAGCCCCTGCAAAATCGGAACCTCAGTAAGTGTTGCAAAATACATAAACGCCGCCACAATTGATGAAAAAAAGTTGGCCTTGAAAGAATTGCCCCCGACTAACGCTTCCACCCAGCGTGAAGGGATAACACCTTCATGTCCAACCCTGCCCAAAAGAAACCCTGATATCAAAACCCCGCCTAAAAGAAGCGGTAATATCTGTAGAACGAATCCCCATGAAGCTTGAGTCCACTCTTTAAGCTCATCCTTTTTGAACCAATTAATAAGCATAAGACCTAAAACTATTAAGAAAAATCCGGTAATCCACCATTTTGCAGAATAGATCAGGCTCCAAAGACCGGCATCACCTTCTATCGGCTTGCCCCAATTGGCAAACACGAGTATTGCTGCCATCGAGAAGAAATAAATAATATCCTTCCACAGCGGGCGGCTTAATTTAACCTCGCCAAATTGAAGGCCGCCGTTAGCGTGGCGGGCGCGTTCTTCTTTAAGAAAGATTAAATGCATGAGCAATCCTATAACAATACTAAAAACGACTGCTCCAATAGCTCTGCCTAAGCCTAACTGCCAGCCAAGGATCCGGGCTGTCAGGATAATCGCTAAAATATTGATGGCCGGTCCTGAATATAGGAAGGCAATCGCAGGCCCAAGCCCAGCGCCCCTCTTGTATATTCCGGAGAATAAAGGCAACACCGTGCAAGAGCACACCGCAAGGATCGTCCCAGAAACTGACGCCACACTATACGATAAAAACTTATTTGCCTTAGCTCCAAAATACTTCATCACCGACGCTTGGCTGACAAACACAGATATCGCTCCGGCGATGAAAAACGCTGGCACAAGACATAAAAGCACATGTTCCCGGGCGTACCACTTAACAAGCGCCAATGCCTCAAATATAGCGTTAGTAAACCGTAGATTCTCAACCGGCAGGTAAAAACACGCTAAGAACGCCGCTACAACGTATAATAATTTCTTCCATTCCCTCATTTTTTGATCGCCTTTCCACCGATACTGCAACATCCGCCTTCAATCCTGATTGCTTTCACGTTAACAAGCGCGTCTGTCACTTTCTTGCATGCTGAGGCAACAATCCGCGAGAAGGTCGGCCGGGATATTTTCATTAACTTAGCGGCATCCCTCTGTTTCATTTCCTCAAGGCATGCCAGCCGCATCGCCTCAAATTCATCAATGCTTAACACCACGCCCTCAAGCTTATTTAATGGTTTGCATTTAGGACGAAAACATCTCTCGCCCGGCAAGCACTTAATCCATCTTGTCTTTTTCGGCCTCATGCGGCTCGTCTCCTGTTATGCACATTGGTTCATAACTAATTTTACCATATTGAGGCTCAGTGTCAATAGAAAATCTTGCTTCAAATAAAAAATCCTCCAAATTCTGGGAGGATTATAAATAACCTTCTGCGTGCGCCCCCTCGAAAATCGGAACCTAAATTAACTTATCTTGTTTGTTTAGATTATGCCTAGCGCACATCAATTGAATATTTTCTGCTTTTAAATTTGTTTTGGCTCGAAATTAAAAAATAGACCAAAAAGAATCAGAATGACCGTGAAGCTAAATAGCGAAATAATCAGCCATTGGCAGATAGGACAGTCATTGTGATATCCTGTATCAGTGTGGCTATGGAGAAAATCTGCCCCTGTAGAAAAGGAGGCAAAAAGTAAAATTAGAAAAAGTGAAAGGATTTTTAGGCTTGCGCATTTATGCACATGGGTTATTTCTTTTTTATCTCTTCCTCTACTTCCTCGCTTCCTTTGTTATAAAACTTCTGCTCATCAGGAACAAACTCTTTCAGTAATCTTAAAAATTCACCGGCATGTACCCTTTCTTCATTTGCGATGTCTTTCAAGACCTTCTGAGCCAGCTTATTATCGGTCGATTCGGCAAGCTGCATATAGAGCTGGATTGCTTCGTATTCCGCTGCGATCATAAAGCGAATTGCGCGAATGAGCTCGCTCTTAGTTATCTTTCTGTCTTTCGCCAATCCTGAAAATGGTGTTCCGAATTCCGGCATAACTACCTCCTTTTTTTACTATCTCACCTCTACGGCTGCGTTCGCATCAAAGGGATTCGTCCTCATCGCCAAAGAGAAAAGATACGGGTAATCCTGTTTTAAGTATTTCATGTAATCCAGCCACCGCAAGATTAACTGCTGATATGCCCTTTTCATATCTCCGGATAAGGCACCGAATATCTGCAGGACAGTACCTATTTTAAATATCAATCCCAAATGCTTTCCTGATAATTAACCCGATAAAAAAATTAATCAC
>JAQUOR010000252.1 GCA_028717025.1 Candidatus Omnitrophota bacterium
TACAAGATCAATGATTGTTTCTTCGCCGTCACCATACACGAGCGCATCAAAGACTGGAGCTACTTCAAGCACCGTCTCCTGACCTTCATCGACTACGGGTCCTCCGGCAAAAATTTTTAACCGAGGGAATTCTCTGCGTAAGAGCTCCGCCATCAGAACTGAACCTTTAAACCCATCCCCCAGCCACAGCTTGAACCCGACGAAGTCGGGCTTTTGAGTTTTAACGGTTCTAAGGAGTTCCTGCGCGATCGCTGCTGTTTCTTGCGCTTGCCAGGCTCCGAGAGCTCCATCGATTTTTTTAAGCTGTCTGAAAAGAAAAACTTTTTCCAAATCCCCAAAAAATTTTTTTTGTTTTGCTTTTTGAGCTCTCGTATAAACGCCATTAAGAGCTTTTTGCAGGTGCGCGGGAACCAGGCGTCTCATGGTTGCCACAGTTCCGAAATCGAGTATCAAAACCTCATGGCCATGGTGGATAAGAGAACCGGCAAGATTTGCCAAGCCGTTATCGGCAAGAAGACTGGAAGGGGTGTAGGGATAGCCTGCATAACTGACGAGGATTCCTTTTGCCAAAATTCCTCCTTAATCTTAAGGCTGACATACAGCGCACGCCCATTACAGCATTTAGAAAAATCATGATTATTGCCAATGGCGCGCTAAAATCTCTTTTTCATTCAAACCAAGGCGTTTCAAGACAGGCCGTACCCCCTGGAGCCTGAAAATTCCAATTTTAACAAGAAACCCCAGGATTCTATCCATCCACAGCCAGTATGCTCTATGTGCCTGTCCGGCACGGATCATTTCGCTGAAAAACTCGACATAAGGGTTAAATCCTAATTTTTTTGCGTGAAGATAAACCATGGGCCAATTCAAGAGACAATTAGTTACCAGGGGATGGGCTTTGCCTTTCGCGATTAACCCCAGATCTTGCACCTTCTTAATGATTGCATCCTCATGATATTCTAAAACGTGCAACGGCATGAGCACTCTGGGCAACTTTTTATGTTTATATATTTCGTAATTCCACAACAGTGCGCGATCCCGTTCGTCAAAGATTCCATCTTTAAAAATATCGTAAATCTGGCTCCCTGTCGCCGAACCGTCACCCATAAGATGCGGTAACGACATCTCGTAAAAATGATGCGTATGCGGCGGTTGCCCCGGGCCAAAACCATGGAAGACTAAAGGAATATCAAGTTCTACGGCTGTTTTAAGAGAAAAACCGTAGAGTATCGGGCCGCAGATAAAACATACCGTCGCAACGCTGCCGCAGGCGTTGATGTGCCTGAAAAGATAGGAATAAAGTTTTATAAAAAAACTTTCGTGCGGAGTAAAAATGTAATGATCGATATCGAGCTTTTCGATGGTCCGACGGATATTATTCTGCGCCACCGCGCTTTCAAAACCGGTCGTAATGGTAAAAGCAAGGACCTTAAGTTTATACTCCTTGCTTAATAAGTATGCCAGGTAAGCGCTATCCTTGCCGCCGCTTAAGGAAATCAAACAATCGTACTCTCTGCCCTGGCCGCGCGCATTGGCAATGGTATGCTGGAAATCGTTATACAGGGCTTCTTTCGCGGCTTTCGCAGCCTCCGGAGAATTCTGCGCTGTACAAAAATTACAAATGCCTTTTTCGTTGAATGATATACTGGGATAATTTGAAGGCATTATACATTTTTTGCAGCGTTGCATAGAATTTCCCCTTAAGGCCGCGCGCGTATCTTCTTGACAAGCGCTGAAAACGCATCCGGCGGATAATAGCATTTAAGGGCATCCAGCTGCGTCTTTGATGCTTTCTTAAAAATATCCGATTTCTTTATAAAAAAATATTCCAAATCCTCCGGTGTTATGCGGTATTTGCCTTTAAAGGCGAATGGGTCGGCCTTTCCTGAAAAAAATATTTTATAGAGCCCTTTGCGTTTCTTTGCTTTTTCCTGGACCGTTGCAAGGTCAAGATGCATAGCGATTGCCGGAGAGTGAAATGCTCCGTAATATTTAAGCTCTCCCATTTGTTCAAATTGCAGAAAACGATAAAGATACTGGTGCCGGGGATTAAATGCAATGCACAAATCGGTCACCTTTCCGATAAAAAATGCATAATCAAGCACCTGCCGGAAAAGCTTAAAAAGAAATATTAATTTGTTGAAATTAAACATCGAAAATAGTCCTTGCGGGAAAAATGCGCTATTGATGGCAAGTTGTGAGACTTCCGCAACGCGGCGGCCCTGATTACGCAGCGCATCAACTTCCTTTTTGTAGAGTTTATCCATGAGAATGCCCAGTTTTGAATCAGGAACCAGCGTTACCGTCGCTGCCAGCGCACGCTGTTGTTTCGCAATAAAGGTGGTTGTATCGGGAAGAGCGTTATAGAGGGAAAGACGTAAGTCATTGGTATAGCCTTTGGGGATATAACCTCGCCGCAGGTACTCTTTGTATACCAGCGCGTAAACTTCTTCGAGCTCATCTCTGGTGCGCGCAACGCGATAAATGATTTTATTGGGCGTCATTATCTAACACCAATCTGATGAATTTCATGAGGTTAGAAAATTGAAACGGCTTGGGTAAATAAAAATCGGCTTCGAGCGCGATCCCTCGGCCGACGTCACTGGGGCTGCTACGGGCAGTAAGCATAATGACCGGTATTGTCGCATAGCCGCTGCTGCTTTTAAGACGCTTAAGTACGCTAAAGCCGTCCAACCCGGGCATGACCACATCAAGAATAATCAAATCCGGAATTATGGTGGTAAGGAATTCCAATGCTTCTATGCCGTTGGCTGCTTCGTGCGTCTCGTACTTTTTCCGTTTCGCCAGATACACGGCAATAAGTCTGCGGGTCTCCATCTCGTCATCGACGATAAGAATTTTTTTTGTTGTATTATCTTTCATCAGCTGTCATTTTCATCGGCAACGCAAAGTAGTTTATCATCGTTTCACAGAA
>JAQUOR010000253.1 GCA_028717025.1 Candidatus Omnitrophota bacterium
GGTATTTTTTTAATCCCAATATCTATCCGCACCAGGAATATGAGAAACGTAAAATAACTGCTGTTACCGTGGGTCAACTTACCGAAACAACGATTATTGAAGGGGAAAGCGATCCTAAACTGTGGGAAAATGTCTGTAAAGAATACCGTGATGCGCCCGAGGGTGGAGCGCGCTGCCGTCTCTGTTATCAGATGCGTCTTAGAAAGACCTTCGAAAAGGCAAAGGAGCTTGCATTTGACTGTTTTACGACTACCCTTACAATAAGTCCTCACAAAAAAAGTGCGGTTGTTTTTGAAGTGGGCGCGCAAATAGCGGCAGATCGTTTTTTAGCCATCGATTTTAAAAAGAAAGACGGCTTTAAGAAGACAATGGCATTGGCGCGGCAATATAATTTATATCATCAGAATTACTGCGGCTGCGTGTATAGTCAATCAGCTATACGCTGATTAGCGCGTAAGCTCTTAAGCTGTTACGCTCATAGCCGGTCTTTTTAAAACTCACGAGCTTATGAGCTCATGCGCGAAATAACCCGGGCCTTAAGGATCGTAGTAAATACCATGAACGAATCATTCTATTCTTTTAGCGCCTACCTTAGGGGTCTTTTCGGCGAGCGGGTGCATCGCATTAGTCTCGACGCAGGCTTTAATTGCCCTAACCTTGACGGCCACTTAAGCACTGCGGGGTGCGCCTATTGCAACAATAAAGGTTTTAGCGTATACGCGCAAAGCGCAAAACCTCTTACGCAACAGATAGAAGAATCTATTGCGTACTATAAAACAAAATTAAAAGTAAATAAATTTATCGCGTATTTTCAATCATTCAGCAATACCTATGCCGCGAAAGAAGTTTTGAAAGAAAAATACGATACGATTAAAAAATTCCCTGAGATCGTAGGATTATGTATTTCAACGCGGCCGGATTGCGTGGACAGTGAAAAACTCGAACTTATTGCTTCATACCAGGAAAAATACCTGGTATGGGTGGAATATGGTTTGCAAACGACTCATAACCGCGTGCTGGCAAACGTAGGACGCAATCATACCTACGAAGACTTTTTGAAGGCGCTTGCGCTCACCCGTGCGTTTAATGTCAATGTCGGCGTCCACATGATACTGGGTTTACCTTCCGCGTCAGTTGAGGACATGCTCACCGATGCCGAGAGGATCTCATATCTGGACATTCAGGGCATTAAATTCCACGCATTGCATGTTTTTAAAGATACTGCGCTTGAGCGTCAATATAATGATGGAAAAATTACTCTTTTAAATAGCCGGGATTATATTACAATACTTTGTGATTTCCTGGAGCGTTTGCCCAAGACCTGGGTGATTTTGCGCTTGATTTCAACTGCAAATCCGAAGTATCTGGTTGCGCCGCGATGGATCAACGATAAAACAAAAATCATCGAAGGTATCAAAGAGGAGCTTGAAAAACGGGGAACACGACAGGGAAGCCGATATGAAGGTTCCCCAAGTCACCAAGATACCAGTCACCGGTAAAAATGAGTGACGTGGTGACGGATGACTTGTATAGCTGAAAGCTTTTAAAAAATATGAAAGTTCTATTGACTCGAGTCAGGGAAGCTGAAGTGCTCGTGAACGGAAAATTAGTCTCTTCAATAGGAAAAGGGATCGCAATTTTTACGGGCTTAGAGAAGAACGATGATGATGAGATAATGGCCGCGATGGCAGAGAAGATCGTAAACCTGCGTGTCTTCGAAAATGAACAGGCGAAACTCGATTATTCCGTAAAAGATAAAAATTACCAGATTCTTTGCATTTCTAATTTTACGCTGTGTGCAACGACAGGAAAGGGCAGGCGCCCCTCATTTGAAGGGGCTATGGATAGAAAAACTGCCGATACGGCATTTGAAAATTTTGTATTATTACTTCGCGGTCATGGCATAAGAGTCGAGGCAGGTGCGTTCGGAGAGTACATGGACATACGGCTCAATGAAGAAGGGCCGGTGAATATTATACTGGAGAGCTAAGCGTATAGCGATACGATTAGAATGACAACAAGTAATTTTTATCTGCTTTTCCCTGCGCGGGGCGATCTTGCGATTTATGACTTGTGGCCTGAAGCAGAAAAATTATAATTACTATGCATCCAATACTTTTTAAATTCGGGCCGTTAACTATTTATACTTACGGATTTTTTGTTTTCCTGGGGGTCCTTTTTGGATATTATCTATGCCTTAAAGAAGGTAAGCGGGTAGGGATAGAGAGCCGCGTTGTCTCGGATATTATTTTCTGGACCATCCTGTTTTCCTTTATAGGAGCGCGGGTATTTTATATTATCGTGGAATTTAAAAGTTTCCTGATCGACCCTTTTGCTGTTCTTTTTAGCCGCAGCGGATTTGTTTTTTATGGGGGCGTGATCTTTGGTTTTGCGGCGCTGTATTTTTTAACCAGGCGTTATAAGATACAGTTTTTACGTTTTGCCGATATCCTTGGGATCGCCACACCTCTTGCTCATGCGATCGGCAGGATCGGCTGTTTCTTTTACGGATGTTGCTACGGCAGAGTTACTCATTCTTTTATCGGCGTAGCCTTTCCGCCGGAATCTCCTGCGTATTCCTTAAGTGAAAAAGTCATTCCCACGCAGCTTATCGAGTCATTTTTTTTATTTATTATTTTTGCTGCCATGCTTTTTTTAAAAAAACGCAAAAAATTCGACGGCCAGCTCATTTTTACCTATTTTATTCTCTATGGAGTGGTACGTTTTATCGTTGAATTTTTCCGGGGTGACCCGCGAGGCCATATCTTATTCTTATCAACCTCGCAAGTAATTTCGATTGCCATGATTCTTGCAGGCGCGATCGTGCTCTGTGTTTTAAGGCAAAAAAAACAAACGTCATAAGATAACGCGCTTAGTATTCCTTCGACATACCTTAGGACGGTGAGCGTAG
>JAQUOR010000254.1 GCA_028717025.1 Candidatus Omnitrophota bacterium
GTAAAGGAATCATGAAAACGGAAAAAAGCGTAAAACAGCTATTCGAAAAATATGTGCTTAATGCCTATCGCAGAATAGGCCAGGTTTTTGTCAAAGGCAAAGGTGACTGGCTCTGGGATACAGAAGGCAACCGCTATCTTGATTTATTTCCCGGCTGGGGCGTTTCGATACTGGGACACAGCCACCAGGCAATTGCAAAAACCATCGCGCAACAGGCCAAGCAATTGATACATCTGCCGAACAATCTGTTCCAGGTGCCGCAGGCGCTCTTAGCACAGGAAATCGTCGGACATAGTTTCGATGCAAAAGTCTTTTTTGCAAATTCCGGAGCAGAAGCCATCGAGGGCGCGCTGAAATTATCCCGTCTCTACGGCAGGGAGTCCGGCCGCTACGAGATTATTTCCATGAAAAATTCGTTTCATGGCAGGACGTTTGGGGCGCTCTCGGCAACCGGACAGGCTAAATATAAAGATAGTTTTAAACCGGTGCTGCCGGGATTCCAGGAAGCGATCTTTAATGATTTTGATGACTTTAAATCTAAAGTGAATCCTAAAACAGTAGGGGTACTCCTTGAATTGATCCAGGGCGAAGGAGGAGTGAACATCGCGGATAAAGAATACGTACGGCGGCTATACAATTACTGCCGCGAAAACGATCTGCTCTTTATCGTCGACGAAGTCCAAACCGGGATAGGGAGAACCGGGAAGATGTTCGCGTATCAGAACTACGATATCGTCCCGGATGCGATGGTGCTCTCCAAGGGCCTGGGCGCAGGGGTCCCGATTTGTGCACTCTGCGTGCATAAAAAAATTGCGGAGCTCTTTAACCCGGGAATGCATGCTTCCACCTTCGGCGGTTCCCCGTTGGTCTGCGCTACGGCATTAGAGGTTTTTAAAATAATCAAAGAAGAAAAAATTCTATCGCACGTTCAAAAAACCGGTACGTATTTAAAAGAACGGCTCTGCGCTCTGAAATCAGAATTCCCCTTCATCAAAGAAATAAGAGGAATGGGACTGATGATCGGAGTAGAATTAAGCATCGAGTCGTACCCGATTTTTCTGGAATGTTTAAAGCGTAAGCTCGTCATTAATTCAACGCATGATACGATTTTGCGGATCATGCCTGCGCTGAATATAAATCGAGCGAATCTTGACAAAGGTCTGGCGATTTTAGAAAGCGCATTTTCCGGCATACAGACTTCCCCCGACATACAATAAAGGGAGGTGTTCAAATTATGATACGGCATTTTATTTCTTTAAAGTATTTTTCTTCTGATGAAATCTGGAAACTTGTTGCGTTAGCTGCCGACATAAAGAAAAATCCCGAAACGTACGAGGATTTACTCAAATATAAAACCGTAGGGCTTATTTTCGAGAAACCATCCCTGCGCACCAAGACCGCTTTTTTTGTCGGGACGGAACAATTGGGCGGCTCGGCGATATATTACGGGCCCGACGAAATACGTTTAGGCCAACGGGAAAAGACCAGCGACGTTGCCCAGACGCTTTCCTGCTTTCTTGATGCGATAGTCCTGCGCACATTCGCGCACAACAACATTCTGGAGCTCGCGCAATCGGCTTCGATTCCCGTCATCAATGCCTTAAGCGATTTTCTTCACCCTTCGCAGGTACTTGCGGATATCCTCACCATCAAAGAGAAAAAAAACGATATTAAAAAGTTAAAAGTCGTATATTTGGGTGACGGCAACAACGTCTGCAATTCTCTGATTTACTGTTTTTCTATTCTGGGAGGAAACCTTGTGATCGCTACCCCTAAGAGATACCGGCCGCAAAAAGAGATCCTGGAAGAAGTAAAACTCTATTGCCGGATTTCCGGGGCGACCATCACCATAACCGAATCCGCGCAGGAAGCCGCCCAGGACGCGGATGTACTGTACACGGACGTGTGGACATCGATGGGGAAAGAAAAAGAACGGACGCGACGCAGGAGGATCTTCAGGCACTATCAAATCAATGAAAAAATCCTTTCCTATGCCAAGCGGGATTGCATGGTTTTACACTGCCTCCCTGCGCATCGCGGAGAAGAAATAACCGACAGCGTCATTGACGGTAAAAATTCTTTCGTATTTACGCAGGCCGAGAATCGCCTGTATGCCGCGAAAGCAATTCTTGTCTATGTCTTAAAAAGCGTACCCAATACGCCCGTTACCGGCAACAAGGAGGAAAAGCAGAAATGAAGAAAGTAATTTTAGCATATTCGGGAGGTCTCGATACCTCTTGCTGCATACCGTGGCTTAAAAACAGGGATTTTGAAGTTGTCTGCTTTTCCGCTAACTTAGGAAGCGAATTTTCTCCTTCTGATTTAAAAAAACGCGCGATACAAAGTGGAGCCGCTAAGATTTATATAAAAGACCTGCGTCATGAGTTTGCGCGCGATTACATTCTGCCTGCGCTAAAAGCCGGCGCGCTCTATGAAGGAAAATATGTCTTAAGTACGTCTTTGGGCAGGCCCTTGATCGCCAAGCATCTCGTTGATGTCGCGAAAAAAGAACACGCGCAGCACGTGGCGCATGGATGTACCGGCAAAGGAAATGACCAGGTACGCTTTGAGATTACGACCGGCATTTTGGCTCCCGACATAAAAACAATTGCGCCGTTACGTGAATGGGAACTGCAATCACGCGAGGAAGAAATAGAATACGCCAGGGCGCACAACATTCCCATTAAAACCACAAAAGAAAAGGTTTATAGTATCGATAAAAATATCTGGGGCGTAAGCGTTGAAGGCGGCGCGCTTGAGGATTTAGAGAAGGAGCCTCTTGGAAACTCATACTACTTTGTTAAACCTCTTAAGAAAACTCCGGACAAAGAAGCATATGTTGAAATAGAATTTAATAAAGGCGTTCCGGTAACATTGAACGGAAAATCGCAAGATTTTC
>JAQUOR010000255.1 GCA_028717025.1 Candidatus Omnitrophota bacterium
TAAAAACATGTTATTATGAAAAGCATACTCTTTCATTTAATCGGTGGTGCCAGCGGGGATATGTTGCTTTCTTCGCTGATAAACTTAGGTTGCCCGCTCTCATACTTAAAGAAAGAGTATAAAAAGTTAGGATTACCGTGCGCTTTAGAACTAGAGACCGTCAAAGGAGCGCACCATAAAAGCAAAATAATACGTTTTAAAGAAATAACCAGCCGCAGGACCGATTTGCGCTATCAGGAGATCGTCAAACTCATCAAAAACTCGCGCCTCGCTCCGGCGATCAAAGACAAAGCCCTTTCTGTGTATAAATTACTTTTTGAGGTTGAACAAAAAATCCACAAGGCAAAAAGTAATGACTTTCGTTTCCACCATTTAGGAGAGCTCGATGCGATCTTAGAGATTTGCGGGTTTTTTATCGCGTTAGATTATTTCAAAGTAGAGAATGTTTATATTTCCGAATTTCCTTTAAGTGTACCGGCAGCCGCAACCCTTGCGTTACTGAAAGGAAAAAAAGTACGCGTGGTTAACCTTGACTACGAAACCATTACGCCAACCGCCGCGGCTTTATTGCAGAATGCTAAACAGGAAGACGCTTGCTTTGGCTACAATAAGGCCGGTATTGGTTTTGGCGAAGCGGGCGAGAAGGATTATCTGGTGGCATATCTATTAGACCAAAGACCAAAGACCGAAGGCCGAAGACTCGGGATAGAGCACGACGAAATAATCAAGGTAGAGACAAATATCGATGATATGAATCCGCAAATATTTGAATCGGTCCTTGGTGCCCTTTATAAAGCCGGGGCAAAGGAAGTTTATTTACAGCAGGTGGTCATGAAAAAATCGCGGCCGGCGTTTGTGCTTAACGCGCTCTGCGCAAAAGCCGATTTTGCTAAAATCCGCGATACGCTTTTCTCGCATACTTCGACCTTCGGCATCCGCTATCAGGAGTTTTCGCGGGATAAGTTACCCTACACCTTTATAAAGAAAAAAACAAAATTCGGTCCCCTTACCTTTCGGGTATCGCGGGGCAGCGTTAAAAAAGAAACTCCGGAATATGAAGGGTGCCTTGCGATTGCTCAAAAGCGCAAAATGCCGCTTATTGAGGTGTATCGGGGGATATAGCAGCTGCGGGATGCAGGCTACAGGCTGCGAGACGTAAGAAGCAGCTATCAGCCATCAGCTTTCAGCTAGAAACTCGAAAAGTATCAGGTAACAGGTAGCACGTCATTAAAGATATGCTCAGTAAGGAGGGTTTCATGAAAAAGAATGTCCTGGTATGTTTACTGGTGGCATGTGCTCTCTGTAGTGTAAATGCCGGCAGATGCGCGTGTGCCGAAAATACTTTCGAAGCCTCCCTGGCGGAAGAAGGATTATCGCTGGCAGAGTTTGAGTCTATTGCGACGTACTATTATCTAAATCCTCAACCTGATAAGCTACTTTCTGTAGTAAAGGTAGTTTTGTCTCAGGAAGAATTAATCAAGGACGCGATGCATTTTAATACGTTCGCGCATCTTGTCGCGGCTGTTGCGCGTTCCGATAGCGCATTCTTTCAGAAGTTAAAAAATCTTGATCCTGACTATACAGGGTTCCAAAAAGAAGCCCTGCAAAGAATAATCAAAGTAACAAAGGATTTTATTTCACCTACCGCCAATAGTCCCGAACATTTGGATTATTTATGGAGCGAATTTATCGCCACAGGCAGCGAAGCGCCGGTTAAGAAAATAATCGGCGTATTAGGGTATCCCGACACAGGTATGAATATGGTATTGATTGGCGCAGCTGAATGGTCGCTTACTTCAAATGCCCGGCACCATGAGAAGGTATACAGCATTATTCAAGAACAATTTTTTACAGCGAGCGGACAGACAAAGGAAAAGTTAAAGAAAATTTTAAGCGATATCAATAAGAAATAATTACGAATAGCTTTCAGTTAAGGATCTGAAAACTATAAGCTAAAAAAGAAGACTAGTGGCGGCGAGTGGATTTGAACCACCGACAAAACGGGTATGAGCCGTTTGCTCCAACCAGACTGAGCTACGCCGCCAGATTTTCAATCGAAGGATGATAGAAGAAAGACGAAGAATGTATTTAAAAGACTGCTAAATTATACCATCACCTTTTAAAAAATCTACTGGAAAAATATAAGTAAAAATCCCTAATTATTCTCCAAAGTAGACCAAATTTGCCATCCGTTTTCTTCCTTGACTACTTTCTACCATAGCAGTATTATCTACCCATAACCACAAAAGGGTAATAAAAGAAATAGAAACAAATTGTTTTTTAATTTCATTATGCTCTAATTATTGCTTCTTTAACTGCCGGAATTCTGCAAATCATCTTGTATTCTTCGGCAACGGCCAAGGCAATGAAGCCTGTATCGGCTTACGGTAACGGTTACGCCTAAAGAATAATATTTATAAAACCGATAACCGTAGCCGATAGGCGATACTTAATTTGTACCTGCTACCTGATAGTTGTTATTTGATACTGATTCAAAATTCTGCACTCCGTAGCTGGTTTTTTTACCCCTTGACCAATTCCTTTCAAAGCGGTAATATTGCAGTGGTTATCCACAATGACGCGGAGAGATAAAGTAATAAAACAGTAATGAATCATTCCTGCCTGTACTATACTACCGAAGAAGATTACCTGGATTTAGTAGCCCCTTTTTTTACTCAAGCGCTCCAGAATAATAATTTTTGCATGTGGATTATTTTGCCTCATTGGGGGGTTGAAAATGCGCTTAGCGCGTTGAGGAAAAAAATCCCGGATATAGATGCCTGTGTAGAGAAAGGCCAGTTCGAAATATTAGAATGCGCCCAGTGGTATGGGGCGTCCCACGTTTTTAACCCCGAGGAAATGCTGGATAAGTGGAGCAGGAAAGAAGAAGACGTTT
>JAQUOR010000256.1 GCA_028717025.1 Candidatus Omnitrophota bacterium
TTTGTTCTTTACGCACGTAACCTTCTGTATGCAAGGAAATATTAACGATATCTGAGATCACTGACGATGAGGTCGGCCCACCGCCGGCTCCAAGGCCGGAAAAAAGAAGTTTACCTGCGGGCTGCGTATCCAGTGAGACTGCGTTGTACGCAAAAGAAACTTCTGATATGGGGTGATCCATGGAAACAAGAGCGGGATGAACCCGTACATCGAGACGCTTACCTTTCTTCTTTGCGATTGCCAGAAGCTTAATACGATAGTTAAGCTCCTCGGCGTATATGACATCCTGCAATGAGATATTCTTGATACCCTGGGTATATACTTTAGAGAGATCCGGCCAGGCGCCAAAACAGAGATAACTTAAGATACACAATTTATTAAGGGTATCGATGCCTTCGATATCCAATGATGGATTTTTTTCCGCAAAACCTTTGGCTTGCGCTTCACGCAGTGCGCAAGAAAAATCCACTCTCTCCTTGCCCATCTTATAAAGAATATAATTTGTCGTACCGTTAAGAATGCCGCAAATTTCTGTTACTTCGCAGCTCACCAACCCCTCTGAAATACTTTTTATCAAAGGGATTGCTCCGCACACGGAAGCCTCGAAGCCGATCATTTTTTTCTTTTTTTCGGCAAGAGTAAATAATTCTCTTCCGTGTTGTGCAAGAAGCGCTTTATTGGCGGTAACGACATTTTTGCCGTTCTTCAACGCATCGATGATGAATTGTTTTGCCGACCCTATCCCTCCTACCAGCTCCACGATCGTATCTATCTGGGGATCGTTAATAAGCTGGTATGGGTCTGTGGTGAAGGAAAGCGCATTTGCCTGCGCAAATTTCCCCTTTGTTTTTCGCACATCGCATAATCCTTTAATCTCTATTTTAAGCGAAGTACGGTGAGTGATAAGTGCCGAGTATTTTTTGAGCGAGCGTACCGTAGCTTGTCCGACGTTTCCTAAGCCGATTATTCCTATTTTTTTAATCATTGTTTAAATTGATTAGAACGATTAGAAAAAATTATAGTGATTTAAGAGAAGATAGTGTAAGGCTATTTTAAGTGTTCTTTCACGAATTCGCCGAGTTTTTGGAAAAATTCCGTGTCCAGATCGAGGAATTGGATTCTCGTCTCATAGATAAGATCGCGTACGATTTCTTTTGAATCAACAACCGCTCCGGTTACCTCTATCCGCTTTGCAATAAAAGGAAAGCGTATGCTCATAGCCAAGTGAGTGCCGTTTTCGAATTTGCGATTCGTCGTCAGAAGAATCCCCCCTTGACCCACATTTTTAGTCTGCGAAAGGTCATACCCTTCGGGGACTTCCTTGACCCTGTAGCTCACCACGAAATTCGCGTTTAATCGCGGGAAATTTCTTCTTTCCGGGCCACCATATTTATTCATCATTTCCTCCTCGGTATTTCGATATTCCTTTAATTCCGGCTGTCGATTGTTCAGCTAAAAACAAGAATGAATAATTTGAGGAAAAACTCTTTTCCCTCAAACTCCCTTTTGGTTCAAGGGGATTACTGCACTTAAACCAAAGTGATATTTAAAAAAACTGGTCGGGGGAGAGAGATTTGAACTCTCGGCCCGCTAGAACGTCGCTGCGCTCCTCATAAGAGAAAACCTACGGTTTTCTCCTCTGACGCCCCGATAAATCGGGGCCTGTCACCTTTTTCCCTTTCAAAGAAGAATAAGTCTTTTGAGGGAAAACTCTTTTCCCTCAAACTCCCTTTTGGTTCAAGGGGATTACTGCACTTAAACCAAAGTGATATTTAAAAAAACTGGTCGGGGGAGAGAGATTTGAACTCTCGGCCCCTTGAACCCCATTCAAGTGCGCTAATCCGGACTGCGCTACCCCCCGATGAAAAAGATATTATCTTTTAGGGTTATTCGTATTTTTCATCGGTACTAAAGGCTACGTAGCCGAAGTACCTAAGATAAAATACCACCAAAACTAATTATTTTATATATTATAATTGGTTTTTTGAGGGCTGTAAAGTGAGATTTTACGATAAAAATAACGAGATATATTCTTTAACTCACCGTTTTTTATGCAAAATACCTGCGTTTTGTAGAGACGGCGATATCCATAAACATATCTTGTAACTCTCGCGTTATATTTTTTGCTTATTGCCGGCCAGGCAGGCGCACCATTACCGAAAAGACATTCAGAACTAAGATTCCTTCTCCATCTCGGTAAGAAATTTATCAAGATAGGTATCGGCTTCTTCCATGCTCGCAAAAAGGTATTCCGGAATCACCTTCACCATTTCGAAGACTTTTTTAATCTTCGGCTGAAGGTTGGTAATGACAAGTGTCCCTTTATTTTTTTCGACCGCTTCTTTTGTCTTGAATATGACACTTAAGCCCATGCTACTGATGAAATTGACTAAACTTAAGTCGAATATGATCGCTTTGGTTGACGGCAAAAGAAGCGGTCTTATTGCTCCCTCAAGCTCTACGCAAGTAACTGAATCGATCTCACCAGCCGGCTTGACGATAAAAACCCCCGCCTCTTTAATGGCTACGGAAATTTTAAGTCCCATATACTGCCTCCTCTATGTTTCATAGACAACAACCGTTAACTGGTTGTTAGGTCTAGGGCTCCTGCATGACCGCTATAACGCGTTGACTTACGCCCTGCTGCTGCAGGGTCGTAACGTCACTTGGCGTAAGAGTAAACTTTGAATTGGTGAGACGGATTTTATCGATAATCACATCTTCATTAATGCCTTGTTTGGAAAGATCGATAACCTGCTGTATCGACATCTGGTTTTGATTATAGGCTCGCGTGGTCTGCTGGCTCTGCGGCTTATCTATCTGACTTCCAATGAACGCACCGGTAAGCGCCCCTACGGCTGCGCCGATG
>JAQUOR010000257.1 GCA_028717025.1 Candidatus Omnitrophota bacterium
AATTTTCTCCCGCTATGCGCCATGCTCTATGCGCTATGCGAATTGGTGTTTATTTTAAATACTAAATCTATTTTGTCAACCGCTTTATTACACAGATTAGCGCAGATTTGCAAGCGGATGATCACAGACAACTAAAGCTTTGAACGCTAAACTTGAAATAAATGTTTGTAATTTCGGATTTGTTTAGGGTTTATTTCTTTATCTGCGATCATCTGTGATCCCCAATTTGTGATCGTCTGCGTTTTTGAAAGCGTCACAATACATATTATCGTTAAATGGCCAGGCTTTAACATTTATTTTGCCAAACCCGCACCTTTTAAGAACCCGCGAGAGGTTTTGCGGAGTAAAATACACAACATGATCGGGTGGCCGCAGGCCGGTCCATTTTGCTTTTTTTATCTTGCGGTTTATGCAACCGTAATTAACGGTTTTAAGCAACAATATTCCGTTTTCGTTGAGAAGATTAAAACACTTACTAAGGGCGCCAAGCGGATCGTCTAAGTGCTCAAGCAGCGATATCAATGTAATCACGTCATATGTTTCACCTTCAAAATCAGTATTTAGAAAATTACCGCTCCTAACGTCTACACCATCGATTCTCCCGGCTAAAGACGCCAGGTATTCTGATATTTCAATACCCGCACAGTTGAATTCATTTTTAGCAAGCTGCAAGAAGCTGCCGTCACCGCAGCCGATATCTAAAATTTTTGATTTAGGCGGAAGATACTTACGCAATTTATTATAGAATATTTCGCTTTTGTTGCGTTTCGTTATCTTCCCGAATAGCCGCTTTGCAGCCCGCGATAGATTCCGGGAAAAAGATTTTTTCTTGGTATTCCTGGCAACAACTTCCTCTTTTGAATAACACAACTGCCGATTGTCGCGAGGGGGCAGGGGGTCAATTTTTGCAAAACCGCAATTCTCACATTCCTCTATATCCCATGAGTCTATACGATAAACTTTGCTCCAGTTTTTATTTTCGCAAACCGGGCAGGTTAATAAATATTTCTCTTCCATTTTATTTATGTATATTGGAATGCTTGCGTATTTACACTGCGGTAGGCTATTCTTCCGGCAAAATCCTGGCTATAGTAGAAAGTCTATCTCCTGCCTCAAGATTAATTATCTTAACGCCTTGCGTTGAACGGCCGGAAGACCGTATATCTTTTATTTTTGTTCTTATGAGGATTCCTTTTTGGGTTATACACATAACTTCATCGCTGTCATTAACAAGTATAACCGCTTTTGCGTCTCCTATTTTTGGAGAAACCTTAATGTTGATTATACCCTTGCCTCCTCTTGACTGAAGGCGGTATTCTTCGATATGGCTTCTTTTCGCAAAACCGTTTTCGGTCGCGGTGAGAATATAGAAATCTTCTTTTTTAAGCGTGCCTTCCAAAAGCACCATGCCCACGACCACATCGCCTTTGCCAAGTTTCATGCCGCGCACGCCTTGCGACTGCCTGCCCGTAGGCCTTATGTCCTTGGCCTCGCAGCGGATAGACTTGCCTTTTTGGGTGACAAGTATAACTTCATCTTTATCTTCACATATGCCTGCGCCGACAAGACGGTCGTTTTTATCTAAAGTTATGGCGCAGATACCGCTTTTTCTTATGTTGGCAAAGAGATCGAGCGAGGTTCTTTTTATGATGCCACCTTCTGTCGCCATCAAGATGAACTGTTTCGGTTCAAATTCCTTAGTAGATAAAACTTTTGTAATTTTTTCCTTGGCAGTTAAGCTTAAAAGGTTAACTATCGCCCTTCCTTTTGAGGTGCGGCTCCCCAGCGGAACTTCGTAAGTTTTAATCGGATAAATTTTCCCTTCATCCGTGAAGACTAAAAGAGTATCCTTGCTGGAAGCAACAAAAAGATGCTCAACGAAATCTTCATCAGAGGTAGCCATCGCGGCAACACCGCGGCCGCCGCGTTTTTGCTGGCGATAAGCCGTCAGCGGCATGCGCTTTATATAACCCGAGCCGCTAATAGTCACCACCATATCTTCTTCGACTATCAAATCTTCTATTTCTATTTCTTCTGTTTTGGCGACAATTTCCGTGCGGCGTTCATCTGCAAATTGTTCTCTTAAAATTTTAAGCTCTTCTTTTATAATCTCTTCTTGTTTGCGCACGGAAGCTAAAATAGAATTGAGCATCTCTATCTTTTTAAGTAATTCTTTATACTCTTCATCAATCTTCTCCCTCTCAAGAGCGCAAAGCCTGGCCAACTGCATATCTAAAATCGCCTGCGCCTGTATTTCGCTTAAGTCAAATTTCTTCATTAAGTTTTCTCTGGCTTCCTGGACATTCTTTGATTTTTTAATCAGCGCCACTACCTGGTCTAAATATTTCAGGGCGATTTTTAATCCTTCTAAAATATGCGCGCGCTTCTGGGCACGATCGAGCTCGAATTTGGTCCTTCTAACAATTACTTCCTTACGAAAACTTATGTGGTGCGCCAGCATTTCACGAAGCGTAAGAATTACCGGCCTTCTATTGACCAGCGCGAGGAATATCGCGCCGTAAGTTGTTTCAAGGCTGGTGTGCTTATAAAGCTGATTTAAAATTATTTGCGGCTCAACATCTCTTTTAAGTTCCAAAAGTATACGGATGCCATCTTTACCGGATTCATCGCGCAGGTCAGAAACACCTTCGATTTTTTTATCCATGATAAGATTGGCAATAGCTTCTATCAAATTAGTTTTATTCAACTGATAAGGAATTTCTGTGATGATTATCTGCGATTTTCCTTTTTCGTGCTCAATAGTTGACTTAGCGCGAAGGATCATCTTGCCCCTGCCTTGCTCATACATCTTAAGCAGCTCGCCCTTGCCGCAGATTATCGCGCCCGTTGG
>JAQUOR010000258.1 GCA_028717025.1 Candidatus Omnitrophota bacterium
AGGCAGGGGATGAATGCGTTGGAGAATAACTGCTGCGAAGCCAGGAGCGGAGCGAAGGCAAAGCAGAGTTGCTTGGAGGAATTTCGCCCAGGGAACCCCGGCCTTTAGGCCGGGCGGGGCTCCATTTAAGTGTTATATTTGCCTATCATCTTTTCCGGCAACGGCTAGGGTAACGCTCTCCTTCGCTCTTTAAGCTTCGGAGCAGTCTTGCCGAAGCTTTAGCGTAGGCGGAAAGCCCGCATCGTTAAGCGGCCACGTTTATCGGCTTTCAATCCCTGCGTTGCCTTAGCCGTAAACCGCTACGGGTATCGTTATCACCGCCGATAGACGGATGCCTTTGGTTAATTCATTTGAATTTTTTCTGCAGTCGTATATAATTTATTCAAGACATGGATATGCACCATAACGGTAAAGAAAGGATCCCCAGCCTCTTCGCGCACTGGCTTCGCGTGCAGCTTACGGTGTGGCTTTCGAAGGATATTTTGAGCCCTTCGCAAGCAGAGCGCATCAAAGATTTATATATCTGGCCAAAATTACCGAACCTTGAAAAATCCCCCATACGCTTTATTGTCGTATTGCAGGCGATCGGCGCTTTCCTCATAGGCGTCGGCGTTATTTCCCTCATCGCGTTTAACTGGATAAAATTTGCAAACTTTACGAAACTCGGCATTATCATCGGTGCTGTTATTGCGTTGCATTGCGCGGGGTTCTTTATCAGGCGTACTTTCCCACATCTGCAAAGAACGGGAGTAACCTTGGTTCTCTTGGGAAATTTGTTCTTTGGAGGCGGTATCTGGCTGCTCGCGCAGATGTACCACATGCATCGGACATTCAGTGAGGGGGTTTTATTGTGGGCGGTCGGCGTTATCCCGCTTGCGTACGCCGTTAGATCAAGACTGAACTACTTTTTAGCAGTGATTTTGTTTGTTCTCTGGGTTTTGGCTGAATCAGTAGGCTCGCGGGCTCCGCATTTTACTTTTCTTTTGCTTGCGCTCGCTTCCTTGATCCCGCTTTCTTATTATTTAAAAGAGAAGAGAGGCTTGGCAATTTGCATTGTGACGGTCGGTGTGTGGCTCCTGGTGAGTACGGTATTCTGGTTCAGGGGCGGTTTTTCCGCAGCATTTTTTATACCCTTAGCGCTTTACGGCGTTCTTTTGCTCACTATCTCTAATTTTCATGAAAAAGAGCCGTTACGGGCATATCACGGTGTTTATTTCGACACCGGCATCGTTATCCTGGCTATCGTATTTTTGCTTGTGCCTTTATTCGGGGTCCTGCAGCGAGGGGGGCGCGTATTATTGTTTCCCCGCGAATATCTCTCGTTCTGGATATATAACGGAGTTCTTTTTGCCGCGACGGTCATTTGCAGGGAAATGACCGCACGGGTTTCTCTGGATAAGCGATGTCAGGTAATTAACCGGCTCATCCCTTATCTTCTTGTGGCTGTTGTGTATATTCTATTCCTTCCGTATAAAAAACCTTCGTTTTTACTTGATCTATTTCCTTTGATTTTGATAGCCTTTATGTACTGGTATTACAGCCGTTCCCGGATCCTGCTTAATTTCTTTTTGCTTTATCTTGCGTTGTGGCTTCCGTTTTTTTTAATTGAATGGCATCAGATGTTTTTGCTTTTCCTGCTCTACTTAGCGTGCGGCGTTTTTTCTTATATGCTGGGCTGGGTATACATAGCAAAATATCAGACCCCTCACGAAGGAGATTTGCTTAAGGTCCTGGGATTATTTCTCATGTTTTTTTCTATCTATATTTTTTCGTTTAACGCGGCAGCAAGCTTTTTTTCCCGCAACTTCATTTTTCCGCATTCGTTTGATTTTTGGTTTCTTTTTATTGCCCTGCATGCCGGTATGGCGCTTTTGTACCGGGCATTGCGTGCGTTTCGCTATCCCGCGCACAAAAACGGCCTCCTTATCGAAGAAAAATACTTAATCACTCTATTGCCGTTTATTCCTCTTGTGTTGTTCGTGAATTTTAAAATGCGCCCCGTGGACTTCTGGTATACGTTTTTACTGAATTCTTTCTATGTGGGGTTGCTCATTGTCTGTATCGCGGCAGGTTATCGCCGCAGCCAGACATACATGCGCGTAATTGCCTTTGTGTTTTTGGTGTTGCTGGTGTTAAGCCGTTATTTTGAGCTGGAGTGGAGCCTTTTATATAAAGCCGTTCTTTTCATCTCTACCGGCGCTTTTATTCTGCTCGCGGGTATCTTTATCGAAAAGCATAAAAAGAAGGTGGTTGTCATTGAAGATTAGAAAGCTTTCTATCGTTTTGTTTTTGCTGGCGGTCCTGTTCCAAATCGTACTGCTTCTTTCTATTGCCTACTATAAAGAGGCAAGCATCCGCAGCGGGAGAAAGATAATAGTGACGGCGATTCCTTTTGATCCCCGTAGCATTTTTAGGGGAGATTACATAAACCTGACGTATGAATTCTCCCGGATTGACCTTAAAAAGGTAGCGCGCAGTAAGGATGATTTTTACCGCGGCGAATTGGTTTTTGTAAAACTTCTTGCCGTCAACAACAACTGGGTTGCAACCGAAATCAGCGATACGCCGATAAGTGCCTCGGGGAACAATGAAATCATTATCCGGGGAGTCGTCAATGAGCCTAACATCCGCAACGTGATAAACGTCGTTTACGGTATTGAGAACTATTTTGTGCCCGAAGGTAAGGGCAAAGCGATCGAAAAAGAAATATCCGCGCACCGCGCTACGGTCGAGCTTTCTATCGACAAAAGAGGAGATGCCTCGGTGTGTAAGATCTTTATTGACAATCGCGAAGTGGCCTTCAGATAAACCCCCGCGCGCAGCCGCATTGCGTTGCTATGTCAT
>JAQUOR010000259.1 GCA_028717025.1 Candidatus Omnitrophota bacterium
ACATCGATTATATTCGGCCTTATCCCACTGGTTAAAGAAAAGCTGGTTGAAAACAAGATCATCATTAATTCCTGTTCTGCCATCACCGGCGCAGGACGCAAGGCGATTCTTGACTATCATTATTCTAATGTCGCCGATAACATCTGGGCGTATAAACCGTTTGCACACCAGCATATTCCCGAAGTAATCGAAACGCTGAAAACAAAAACCGGCTGCACGATAAAACCGTACTTTACTCCTCATGTGGCTGGAGTAGAAGCAGGCATCTACTCAACGATATTCGTAACCTTCAAGAAGAATGCCGCCGAAGAAGATGTGCGGGGTGTATTTAACGCCGCTTACAAAAACTGCCCATTCGTACGCCTCTTGGCTAACGCTTTGCCAAAGCTGAAAGATACTGCCGGCACTAACTTTTGCGATATCGGAATAGCCCTCGATAGCGAAGGAGAAAACGCGCTGATCTGCTCAAGCATCGATAACCTGATCAAAGGCGCCGCAGGTCAAGCAGTACAAAACTTAAATATTATGCTCGGGCTTAACGAGACAACGGGATTACTATGAAATTGCCACTTGGATTTTCGCTTGCCGGCACTCATTGCGGTTTGAAAAAGAACGGATTTGATTTAGGTTTGATTTATTGCGATACCCTTGCGACAGGAGCCGGTTTCTTTACCATCAATAAAAATAAAGCGTATTCTGTCATCGTCAGCCAGAAAAATATACAGTATCCCGTGAAAGCCGTGCTGGCAAATAGCGGCAACGCAAATTGTTTCTCTCATAAAAAAGGGCTATCGGATACACGAAAAATCTGCGCGCGGGCAGCGCACCTTTTAGATGTTAAAGAAAAAAATATTCTTATCGCCTCAACGGGCATTATCGGTAAAAAGATGCCGAAAGAAAAAATAATAGCGGCGCTGCCCTCACTTATCAAAGCGCGGGGCCAAGGGGTGAATGATTTTACCTCGAGCATCCTTACCACCGATACTTTTAGAAAAATTTCCTGCGCAAAAGTTTCTTTGGGGAAAAAGAACGTCACCATCATCGGATTTGCAAAAGGCGCAGGAATGATTGCGCCAACCATGGCGACGATGCTGGCGTTTGTGCTTACTGACGCCGACATACCGAAAGCCCTGCTTAAAAAAATAGGAAAGTCTGCGGTGGAAGAAAGCTTTAATTCCATCACCGTCGACGGTTGCATGAGCACCAACGATACCTTGTTTATCCTTGCAAGCAAAAAAGTACCTGTTACCGGCAAAAAAGAGATAGAGGCATTCTCTGCGGGTTTAAAAAAGGTATGTCTTGAGCTGGCAAAAATGGTTGCGGCTGACGGGGAAGGCGCAACAAAATTCATCACAATTAAAATAAGAGGTGCACGCTCAACGCAAGAAGCAAAAAAAGCAGGGCTTGCGCTTGCAAATTCAAATCTTTTAAAATGCGCAATATATGGAGCCAATCCTAACTGGGGCCGGATCGTTCAGGCGTTAGGGGCCGTGGGAATCGCGGTTGATGAAAGCACTCCTATCATACTAAGCCCCCTTTCCAAAAAAGAAGTGACCGTAACTGTCGATTTAAAGCAGGGCAATGCCGCCTGGAACGTATACACTTCAGATTTAACGCCCGAATACGTTAAAATCAACGCTGAATACAGCTAAGGAGAATAATGGTCAAAGAAGCAATAAAAAAAGCGGATGTGTTGATAGAAGCACTTCCGTACATAAAAAAATTCCAGAATAGGATTTTTGTTATCAAATACGGCGGTTCGATACTGAGCGAAGACAGAGTGCGTAAGTCTGTTTTGGAAGACATTGCATTCTTGTGGTACACCGGCATACGGCCCATCCTGGTACATGGCGGAGGGCCGAATATCACCGGCAGACTTAAAGAGCTGAAGATCCCTACTCGATTTGTCGACGGCATCAGGGTTACCGACCAGGCAACGCTTAAAGTAGTCG
This sequence comes from Candidatus Omnitrophota bacterium, assembly GCA_028717025.1. GTDB lineage: Bacteria > Omnitrophota > Gorgyraeia > Duberdicusellales > 4484-171 > JAQTOI01. The sequence continues at coordinate 1,953 of JAQUOR010000259.1, forward strand.
AGGAAGAGCTTGACGAATTAAACGATTTGGTTGCCAGGGAGTTGCGTGCGTTAGGGGTAAAAGCAACGGGATTCAAAAGCACGAACAGGATACTGAAAGCTTCAAAGAAAAAAACGAAACATGATTTAGGTTTTGTCGGCGAAGTCACTGACGTTGACAAAGAAACCCTGGAAAAAGCGTTACAGGCATCTATCCCGGTGGTTACTCCCATGGGCACTTCCAATGAGGGGACAATATTCAATATTAACGCCGATGAAGTGGCTTTTTTTCTTGCTTCGGCAGTAAAGGCAGAAAAACTGGTACTGCTTACCAACGTCCTGGGAGTAATGAGAAACCCACAGGATGAAAATTCTCTTATTCCGACAATCAATATAAAAGACGCCGACAGTCTCATCAAAGAAAAAGTCGTCGATGAAGGGATGATCCCCAAAGTAAAAGCAGCGGTAAAATCGATTGAGGAAGGCGTAGGTAAAGCACATATCATCGATGCGAAAATCCCTCACGCGATACTTCTAGAAATATTTACTCAGGCAGGCATAGGAACAGAAATCGTAAAAGAATCATGAAAACGGAAAAAAACGTAAAACAGCTATTCGAAAAATATGTGCTTAATACCTATCGCAGAATAGGCCCGGTTTTTGTCAAAGGCAAAGGTGACTGGCTCTGGGATACAGAAGGCAACCGCTATCTTGATTTATTTCCCGGCTGGGGCGTTTCGATACTGGGACACAGCCACCAGGCAATTGCAAAAACCATCGCACAACAGGCCAAGCAATTGATACATCTGCCGAACAATCTGTTCCAGGTGCCGCAGGCGCTCTTAGCACAGGAAATCGTCGGACATAGTTTCGATGCAAAAGTCTTTTTTGCAAATTCCGGAGCAGAA
>JAQUOR010000260.1 GCA_028717025.1 Candidatus Omnitrophota bacterium
GCAACCTGCCCCAGAAAATGCCGTTGATGCCGAAGAGCCTCGCGCCGAAATACACCAGGGGTATCATCAAAATAACCACGCGGATCGCGGTCAGAGAAGCGGAAAAAAGCGGTTTATGTATCCCGGAAAAATAGAAAGTAGCATAACGATGCACTTCCAGGAATCCATAGCCAAAACAAGTAATGTAAATATAGCGTACCAGGATATTGATTACATCGGGATCGGAAGAAAACAATCTGCCCAGGGGCCGCGCGATAACCAAGAAAACTACTGCAATAATAAAACCGAAGCTGAGCGCAAAAAGCATTGTACCTTTACGCACAGCTTTTATCCGGTCAAAACGCTTTGCCCCGTAATTCTGGGCAACAAACGGAACTAAGGACATCCCTACGGTCATAGGGACCATGAATGCAAACATCTCGATACGGCTTGCAACCCCTACAGCAGCAACCGCAGCCTCGCCAAACCCCGAGACTATCTTAATTACGATCATCGCAGATAACGGAACCAAGACAGAACTTAACGTAGTAGGGACACCGATATACAGGATCCTGCGCCAGGAGGCAACGATACGGCCAAGCGAATGCGAAGTAAAAACGATTAAGTTATACCTTCTATGGATAAATAGGAATGCCGCGACCAATATGAGAGTTTCGGAAACAACTGTAGCCAGCGCCGCTCCTCTTATCCCCATTCTCGGAAACCCCCATAACCCGAAAATCATAATAGGGTCAAGAATAAAATTTAACATGGTGCCAAAAACCATAAGAAAGCTTACTGCCTTAGTGTGGCCGGTACCGATAATGATATCGGCAAACATCATATGTAAGACCCTGAAAACCAGCCCATAATACCAAATCGACATATATTGCTGCGTCAACGCAAAAACATGCCCTTCTGCACCCAAACGCATAAAGAGCGGCTTGATCGTCAAGAGCCCGGTTGCCGTTAAAACCAAGGCTACGCTTGAAGACAAAAAAGCCGCATGCGTAGTAATGCGCGCAGCGGTCTTCTGTTTCCCCCTGCCTAAGGCATGCGCCACTACTGTCATAGCCCCGGTCCCCAACCCGCGCATAATAAAACCAAGAAGCATGACAACCGGGAACGTGAATGACATTGCCGCCAAGGCATTAGTACCCAACCGCGATACAAACCATGTATCGACCAAATGATACGCATTCATGGCAAATGTCCCGGCTAACATCGGAACAGCCATGCGTATAAGAGTAGAGGAAACCCTGTCTTTGACTAAAAGTGACATCTTAGGTAGGTGACATCTTATAGGTAAGGACGTTTCTATTTTTAATCCAAACTAATCTCTAAGGAAACAGCTTAAATGCACCGCGCCCTGGGCGACCGAGCCCGCAGGGCGAGGAAGTCCCTTTAGTGAGGGCGCTCCCGTATTGAGCGTGCAATGGCGCTCGCTTCCAGCTAATGCAATGCGTGTTCGGCGTGGCTCGCCGCTCTAAAACAATAAAAAAATCCAGGGTCGCGGCGTGCGTCCTCGCTTCAGACAGCGCTACACTACATTTTTAATTTTACGACATTTTGTAGTGTAAGCGATAATCCATCTATCTCTGCACCCATCGAGGGGAATTCCACCTTAGCCTTATCTAACATCCTCAGTATAGCCTGACCCCATTTCTGCGGCAAGATCCGGAATAATTCTTGTATTTCTTTCTTATCAACAATTGTAGAGGTATAAATTGCCTGTTGCAGGTCTTTTAAACTTTTATCCAGTTTCCTTCTCCGGGAGGCGATAATAAGCTTATGAAGGCAGAAACGGCTGGGCTCCGGAACCCGAATCTTCTTTCCGTTATCAGTAATCATTATTGGCTTATCGAGGAGTAATCCAACATGCCTTAAAGGAATAGCGTTAACGCCGAGCTTATTAACCTTAATAGCTTTATCAGTACCCTTACCCTTTTCAGCAGTAATAAACTCAATCTTTAATTCCGCATTCCACAAATATAGCGAACCATCGCTTTTGAAGTCTATATCGAAGCCCAGGGCTTCTAATTGTTTTATAAAATCTGCATGTTCTTTGCCTTGAAAAGGAGTGGGTATCAGGAAATCGATATCCGGAGTCCGCAGAGGAAAATTTACTACCCCAAGATGCTTTTGGTATAACTTAAAGCACCAGCTGCCGATCAGCTCAACTCCCTCTTCAAAAAGATTATTATCAGCAAATACCTTGAGAATTTTCCCAATAAGATCAACCATGCCTTCTGCCTTCCGAGCGCTTAATAATCCTTAATGCCTCGTTGACCTTTCTTAATTCAACTCCCAGCGCCTTGCGTTCTTTTATCTGTTTCACGACTTCTTCCGGCCTTCTCTTTCCTAAATATTTATGGACTACTTTCTTACCGACTCTCTGTTGGAGATAATAATATTTTTTTTTGGCTATTATCCTCTCTTTTACGCTGCCTTTTGGCAGGTTGGCAAGCTTTTTCTTAATCTTCTCTCTTGCCTGAAGGTAGTAATCTTTACTTTCGGATAGAATTCCTTGTAATACTTTCATAGCTTTTCTCCTTTACACTACATTATAACATAAAATTAAAAATGTAGTGTAAATTATTTTACAAAAAAATTACCTAACAAATAGGAGAAAATAGGGTATTTGTTAGGTAACTATCAGAAACAAGTACGAAGTCAGGAAACAACCTCTCTCGCTATGTCTAACCTCTGCCCCGTCTTTTGCCGTTTTTGTTTTCTAATACCGGGGTAAAGCTGGTCTCTAATGAAACATCTTTAAATGCACCGCGCCCTTGGGGGCGCTTCCACATTGAGCGGGCATTGGCGCTCGCTGGGC
>JAQUOR010000261.1 GCA_028717025.1 Candidatus Omnitrophota bacterium
GCCTTCTCTAATAACTTAGAAGGCTTAGCTAAAAATTTAACCGCTTCCATCGCCCATAGAGGAAAAGAAGAAATGGATAGGACTAAAAACCAGTCGAATGCTCCGAGCATCTCAGTCTTAAATACCTTTTGGGCAAACGGTAAATACACCACCGCCATCTGTAGAAGGAAGGAAACAAACGTAGCAATAATCAACTTTTTATTGCTGAATATACCGAGCTTAAAAATAGACTCGGTCATACTGCGACAATTGAAGGAATGAAATAATTGCGAGCAGGCAAGCACAATAAACGCTGCTGTTCTTGCGCGGGCAATGCCTTCCTTTTCAACAAATAGAACCAGTACGAATGCCAGTAAACTACAGAAAGCAATAAAGGAACCTTGTGCCAACATTAAAATCGCCCGATCTTTTGTGACCACGGCTTCTGTAGATTTACGCGGAGGCCGCTTCATAATATGCGGATCCACCGGATCAACTCCTAAAGCAAGCGCGGGAAAACCGTCAGTTACAAGATTAACCCATAAGATATGTATCGGCAGTAACGGCGCAGGAAGCCCGATTAAAGAAGAAACAAGCATCACTAGTATTTCACCGGCGTTACATGACAAAAGATAATGAATAAATTTTTTGATGTTATCATAAATACCCCTGCCTTCTTCTACGGCAGAAACAATCGAAGCAAAATTATCATCGGTTACCACCATATCCGATACTTCTTTAGTAACGTCGGTACCGGTAATCCCCATAGCTACGCCAATATCCGCTTCTTTAACCGCCGGGGCATCGTTAACACCATCTCCGGTCATGGCTACGACTTCACCATATCTTCGCCAAGCACGCACAACCCTTAATTTATGCTCCGGAGAAACCCGGGCATACACTGAGATATTCCTTACTTCTTTATAAAGTTCATCATCGCTTAACTTATCCAGTTCTTCACCGCTTAATGCTAAAGAATCATCATTAAAAAAACCTAGCACTCGCGCAATCGCTATTGCCGTATTCTTATGGTCACCGGTAATCATTACCGTTTTGATACCGGCAGCCTTGCACTCCTGTATAGCCTTTTTTACTTCTTCGCGTGGCGGGTCTATCATTGCCACTAAGCCCGCGAATGTAAGCTCTCTTTCGGTAATCTGCGCATCATACTTTTCGTGACCTTTTGCCAATTCTCTATAGGCAACTGCCAACACCCGCATCGCCGAACCTGCCAGTTCGTTATTAATCTTCTGGATATTTGACCTATCTTGCTCGGTTAGCGGTCTCGTTATGCCATTTTCTTCAATATTAATACAATCATCTAAGAGTATATCAGGCGCGCCTTTGACAAAAACAATTATCTGCTCCCCGTGCTTACGAATAACCGTCATTTTCTTTCGGTCAGAATCAAACGGTATCTCGTCAATAAATAAAAAATCTCTCTCTGATTTCTCTTTGGTTATGCCGGCTTTACCGGCAACGGTCAAAAGAGCACCTTCGGTCGGATCGCCAACAATTTTATAGACGAGCGCATTTTCGACCAATTGCGCTCCGTTGCACAGTACGCCACAACGCAATAAATTACTTAAATCAGAATAATCGGCTACATTAATTTGTTTTCTGCCGAACAAAAACTCTCCGGTAGGCGCATACCCAATACCAGTTATTTCAAAAAGCTTCCCTCCTGTAAATATCTTTTGCACTGTCATTTCATTTTTAGTCAGTGTACCTGTTTTATCTGAACAAATGACCGTGGTACAACCTAAGGTTTCAACAGAAGGAAGTTTACGGATAAGGGCGTGGCGTTTAACCATCCGATGGACGCCTAAAGCAAGCGCAATGGTAACTACTGCCGGCAAGCCTTCCGGAATAGCGGCGACCGCTAAACTCACCGAAGTTAGAAATACATCGATAATCTTACCGCCCCGGAGCCACTCTAACAGAAATACCAACCCCACCATAAAAAAACATAAATACACAATCCACTTGCCAAATTCCTTCAATTTCTTCTGCAAAGGAGTAGCTTCATGTTTTATGTCTTGAATCATGCCGGAAATCTTCCCCAGCTCAGTAGACATCCCTATATCCACCACAATTGCCTTTGCTTTTCCCGAAGATACAGAAGTTCCCATATACACCATATTTATCCTATCGGCTAAGGGAATATCTTTTTCTTCTAATAAAGCAATCGTGGTTTTTAAAACAGGATTTGACTCGCCGGTAAGGCTTGCTTCTTGAACGCTAAAATTAGAAGAGATCCAGGCAAGACGACAATCAGCAGGGATATGATCTCCAGCTTCCAATTCAATTACATCTCCGGGTAAAAGCTCAAGTGAAGGAATAAAGCTAAATTGCCTATTTCTAATAACTTTAGAGGTAGGAGAGGATAATTTCTTTAAAGCGGATAGTGATTTTTCTGCCCGATATTCCTGGATAAAACCTAATATAGAATTTAAGATGACAATAGCAATAATCGCTAAAGCATCAACCCACTCTTGAAGAAATCCGGAAACTAGCGCCGCACCAATTAAAATGCAAATCATAAAATCCTGAAACTGTTCAAGAAATATCCTTAATGGTGTCCGCCCTTTTCTCTCCTTCAGCTGATTAAAGCCGTATTGCTCTCGTTTTCGCGTGATTTCAATATCAGAAAGGCCTTCAGACAAATTTGTACTGAAGAAGAGGACTACTTCATCAACAGATAATTGGATAATATTTTTCATCTTAATGGGTAAGGATCAAAAGAATACAAAACAAAATGCTTTTCAAACAAAAACATGAAAATAAACTATCTTGAAACAATTAAACAAATATTTATAAAATATATTTTTT
>JAQUOR010000262.1 GCA_028717025.1 Candidatus Omnitrophota bacterium
ATATCCTGATAACGCATTTTACTATCGCATACCACTGCGCGTATAACCCCGTCTCCCTGCTTAGTGAATTTCCAGAGTTTATGCATACCGTTACTGTATCGCGGATGACGATGGGCAATGCCTGCGATAAGCACTCCCGCCGGCGCAAGACGCCTGAAAAGTATTTCGGGAATACCCGCAGATAATGCCCCGCGTACAAGGATCCTGTCGAATTTTTCATCGGCAAGCTGCGCGATATCGCTTATTCCGTTTCCTGATATCGGAATAAGATTTACGTTTTTATTCCCTGAGCGCGCGATGTTATCCTGCGCAAAGACAAATATTTCTCGGTTCTGCTCCACGGTATATACCAGACCTCCTCTCTGCGCCAGCTCAAGCAATGTCAAAACAACAGAAGTCGTCCGGCCCGTACCTGTTCCTATTTCAAGAACGCTCTCGCCGCCCTGAAGATCGAGTAAAGCTGCCTCGTAGGCAATCCAGCTTGCATTTGACATGATGAGCGGGTAATCGCCGATAGTAAAAATAGCTGCGCCATTATCGAGAAATTGGATTACAGCACCCTGCGGAGGAAGAAAATTCTCAAGTGGATTACAGCGTAAAGCAAAGATTATCGAATGGCGTTGCGCTTGCGGGACGTTCTTTTGCGCAAGAAACGTATCAACCCCCTTATATGCATCTTCCCCCTCAGGCCTTTGGAACGAAGTGTTTGGCCCTCCGTTATCGATGCTCTCTTCAGCCAAAGGACTTTTTCTCCCCTGCATAATAGACAAATCTTTCGCGAGTAACATCTCCTTGATAAACACAACGCAGCTTCCGGAATCAACCGGAAGGATCTCACGCGCTTCCTCAAGGGTAAAGCCCTTTTCCCAATGCCGCGTGGTATGTTTTCCGCAAGCCCGGGCAACTGTAGTGATCATGATCCTGTCGGAATTTTCCATCATGATCGTAAGCCCCATCCCGTGTTTCCCGCCCTTGCCGAAAGACCTCTCGGGCAGAACCGCCTCGTGTATGGGAGCCGGCCCTCCGTGCTTATCGATAAAACCGTCTCCCCGGTCAAGCAAGATAAATATGAAGCGGCCCCGGCCATTAGGTAAAACCTGGAAACGCATGAGCAACGCCCCTATATCTCCTGCGCGCAAATTCCAGGCATGCTGCCAGATATTTTCCAAAGCTTTATCTAAAGCATTAGAAATCTTGTCGTAATCAAGTTCGTCTATTATGGGTTTAAGATTTTTCAGAAAACCTAAGGAAAAACTGCTTAATTCGATTGTCTTGGCAATTCGTATCTCCTGTGCATCTTCGAGAGTGATTTTGTTCAAAAGAAAACCTCTTTGCATCCTCTCCACTATCACTTCCCGGCGCTGGCTGACTTCCAGAATATTTTTCCACAATTGATCGATGTCTGCATAGCTTAAGTCGGATTCTAAATAGCCGTAATCGGGAACAGTTTTGCCGAAGTCGCCGCTAAAACCATTATCATCTTTTCCGCCGTTATCAAGCGGCTCAGTAGCCTGAGTGATCTGCCTATTTACTTTGTATCTATAAAAACAACACTCATGCACATGGACGCTGGAATGTATCGGAATACTCCGATGCGCGATAAGGGTAAAATCAGCCAAAGCAATCGGGTTAAATGAAAGTTGGCGCAAGACAATCAGATGCGCATCGCTGCGCAGACCCCTGACGGGGTCGGATAAGACGCGGTTAAGATTACGAAGGTATTCCTCTTCCTGATCCGGTTCGGGATAATAAAGGTACACGACATCGTATTGAGAGAAATCGATTTTCGCATTAAAGATATCGGCTCGCTGGAAGGAAACGCGTTGCACCATAGCAAGCAAACGCGCGGTATCCTGCGCAGAAACCATATCGTTAAAATTATTTTGCGCGTGCGTTAAAAACCAAATTTTTAAATATGCGCTTATCGTAAAAAGTTCGTCTTCCACTTCCGCCCCGGAAACATTGGCACCATAGGTTGCGAGCGCGTAATCAGTCCAGCCGTCACCTGAACCGAAGTCAAATACGCGCGCTCCTTCTCTGATGCCGGCAAAATCCACCAAGGGATCCAACAGTTCATGAAAAGTAACTTCAAACTTTCCATAGCGGACATTTTGCGATTCGCGTATCAAAAGAGTGTCGCTGCCGGGATGGACCCTGGCCCACCCCCTATCCCGATACATCTTTTTATAAAGATTATCGATATACCGGTTCATCCTTAAACGTTCCAAAGCCTTGGACTGCGCGCGTATGGCTGCTTGCTCGGTATTTTTTGATTCATGGAGTTCGATGTGCGAAATGATATAGGCGGGTTCATAGTTTGTTTCAGAAAGAGCTTCCTGGATAAGTTCAACGGCATCCGCTCTCATTCGGGAAGCCACAATGGGCCATTCCACGGTACCATCATGCAGGCGCCGGGCAACAGTAAAATCCTGCGGCGGACCGCGCAAGGTGATTTCTCCCTGGGCCTGCGCGTATTTCACCATTTCAAGCAACGCATTCCCTATAGACGTAAATTCTTGTTCGTAGTCAGGATGCATTCTGGCTGCGGCAAACTGACTGGAAGCGGTAATGGAATGACCCTGACCATACACTAAACTCTCTAATGCATCTTTGAACCCGTCGACAACTCTGATGCGGCCCGATGAAGACTGCAGAGCATCTTTATAAGGCTCCCAGAACTTGCTTCCGACCAAAATGACCGTTGTATCCGTATCGGTAATAATCCTGTTAAGCGTATCCCGAGCTTCAACCACGCCGGGGAACAAAACATATGCCAATGATCT
>JAQUOR010000263.1 GCA_028717025.1 Candidatus Omnitrophota bacterium
AATATGTTATAAAAGTTTTCTAAAACGAGATTGTCGTCTTCGATATGTTCCAATACATTCATGCAGATAATGGTGTCGATCTTAAGCGGTGCAAGGTTTGAGAGACCGCGTGAAGCAATATCGTGGCACAAAACTTTAACCTTGGGGTTGCCGATAAACCGGTAACGCAAATACTCCAGGTAATCGGCATTGACATCTATTAAGGTCACGTTCTTCTTAAGCGGTGTAAGAAATTTTGAAATATTACCTATTCCTGCTCCTACTTCTAAAATAGCATTGCCCAGATACGGCTTTATCTGTTTGAATGCCCATGCGTTGTTGTGTTTCATCAATCTCATCGCGTAAAGCGTGTCGGCTCCGATATCGTAGCTTTCAAATCTGCACTTCAAAAGCCAATACACCGATCTAAAAAAATCTTTCCAGGTTATTTTCTTGCCTTCGTCATAATCTCTTCCGTTATACGATATCGGGACTTCATATACTTTTAACTTTCTTTTAAAGATTTGAGCGGTAATCTCCGCTTCTATCCCGAAACCATTGGCACGCAAGGCAAGGCTTCTAATGACATCGGACTTAAAGGCTTTATAGCAGGTCATAAGATCGCTTACGTTGGTATCGTAGAGAAAATTAGCGATGAAATTAAGAAACGTATTGCCGATATAATGGTAGAAATGAAAAACCCGGCGCGCTCCCATAAACCTGGTTCCATATACCACGTCGGCCTTGCCTTCTGTTATCTTCTGGATAAGAAGAGCGTATTCGTCAGGATAATATTCTAAATCCGCATCCTGTATGATAACGATATCGCCGGTTACATGCTGGAAACCATTCCTTAAAGAAAAACCCTTCCCTCTGTTTCGTTCATTGAGAATTACTTTTATATTGTTCTCTTTGATATCGATAAGTGCTTCTCTCGTCCCGTCAGTCGAACAATCATCGACAATAATAATTTCTTTTTCGACAGGCACGGCTTTGACCTGACGCAAAAGCTCCAGAATAGTATTGATTTCATTGTACACAGGAATAACGATCGATAGTTTCATCTGGTTTTATCTCCTTTTTTATGCTGATTGCATTTATCCATCTGATTTATCTTCGCGCACTCACCAATACCCCGGGTACAAAAATAAGTAATAAACCGACGATCGGCATCATATACCTTGCAATCGATAATCCTAACGTAGTTATTCCCCAGAAATACAGAGCTATCATTGTTATACTCGCCAATAACCGCAAGGGCATCCCTCGTATTTTGAAAGCGACATATGAACCCCGGGCGATTATGATTAAATAAACAACCTGGAGAAATGCGATGAGTGGTTCAAATCTTCCGCTATCGGTTCCATACCAGCTCCGTAATGCTTTGATAGAAAAAAATTTAATCACTGCCGAGGGACTGTGCCGGTACTCCCGGATAAAAAAGGAAATTATTTTTTTTATGGACGTTAACTGCGCTTCTTGAGCATACGCTTTAAGCATTATTTCTTTTACGTCACCTGGTACATTGTGCTCCCGGCGGTATCCTTTAAGGAGCACTGCATACGTTAAACCGTCACGCATTGAATACGTACCCGCGGTGCTTAAAGGCAATAGCTTGCCTGTTCTTGAATACAGCGAAATTTCCCATGGCGCTATGGCTACAGCGTTGCCGGCAAGAAGTACGGCAATCAAAATAATTCGCATACGAATTTTGATGTCACCACGCATACCCCAGCAGATAACAGCGGCAATGCAGCTTATGCCTAATGCTATTGGTTTAATCAACATGGTAAAACCCATAAATATCCCGGCTAAAAAGAAAATACTTTTTTTATTCGTCTTACGTACCAGGGCATACCAGAAGAAACAGAAACTTCCGTAAAAAAACATAAGGAAAGGCACTTCGACACCCGGTTGTTTCGTTAACCACAAAATGCATGGGTGAGTCATAAAGGCAAACGGAGAAAGTAAGGCAAGCGGTTTATTCCAAATGGTGTTGCCTAATAGAAAGATAAAAACCGCTGCGAGCCCCATGCAAAGAACAATGAACAGCGAGACCACACTCTCTTCACATACCCCGCACATCTTTGAAAACGTAAAAATACCTGAGAGCAGCAAGGGGTAACCGGGCGGATACTTAACGGAGAAGCTGCCGTCCTTATCGATGTATCCTGAACCAAGCATGATATTGCGAGCCAATGGTTTATAAGAATCCAGGTAATCGGTATTTTCATTACCCTGAAAATCTCCGGGCGATAATGCCAGAAAAAGAAACGTTATGGACACCGCAGCTACAAATACTATAACGCACAATAGAATAGTTTTTTTCAGCGGCGGGAGTAACGAGAAATATTTTTTTACGGCAGTCATGGAAAGGTCATGCTTTTACGATTACGGCACGGGCTTCTTACGGGCGCATTGTATTCTTCTGTCGCAGCACCATCCGCACCGCTTCAATAACATCTTCTACGTCCGTATCTGTTAATTTAGCAGACAAGGGGAGAGAAAGCGTTCGCTCAGAAATATATTCTGCTGAAGGAAAATCTCCTTTTTTATAGCCGAAATTGTGCTGATAGTACGGGCTTAAGTGGAGTGCCGTAAAATGAATACCCGTACCGATTTTACGCTCGTAAAGACATTGCTGCATTTCATCACGCGATACGCCCGAAAGAGTCTTGCTCACCAATATAGTATACAAGTGTCTGGCATGCACGGTATCCTCGCTGACGGGCGCGGGGGTTTCAACCGGCATCTCTTTAAATGCCGCATTGTATCGGGTCCAAATCTTCTCTCTCTTTT
>JAQUOR010000264.1 GCA_028717025.1 Candidatus Omnitrophota bacterium
TTAACAGTGAAGCGATAGTTTATGAAAAGGCGAAAGATTTCTCAAAGAAAAATATCAGCGCGGAATCACAAGAACTTTTAAAGAAAACTTTATACCAGATTGAGATCTTTGATGCCATCGCTTGCATCCCAAGTTATTTTCAAAATGATTTATTGGGGGTATTGCTCTTAGGAAAGAAAAAGGATGGCACAAAATTTGACACTACTGAAATAGATTTTTTTATAGCGCTTGCTTCAGATGTGGCAATGGCAATAAGGAACGCGCAGCTCTTTAAAGAATTAGAATTGGAGCTTGACAGAAAACATCATCTTTTCATACACACCACCATAGCGCTTGCCACTGCTATAGATGCCAAGGATCATTACACGCATGGGCATACCGCTCGCGTGACAACCTTAAGCCTTGAAATTGCAAAAAAGTTTTTTCAGATGAATAAAAAATTACTTAGTGAAAATTTTCTGGAACAACTCCATATTGCGGCGCTCTTGCATGACATAGGAAAGATAGGGATCCCGGAAGCGATATTGAACAAGGCCGAGCCTCTAACAAAAGAGGAACAGAAATGGATGCAGTTGCATCCAATAATTGGGGCCACCATATTGTCCCCAATAAGAGAACTCGGTGAATCTATTCTCGGAGTAAAATATCATCATGAACGATATGATGGTTTAGGTTATCCGGAAGGATTAAAAGGCGAGAAGATACCTTTGATTGCCGCTATCATATCTGTGGCGGATACCTTCGATGCCATGACTACGGACAGGCCCTATAGGCGCCAGTTACCCAAAAACCAGGCAGTCGCAGAAATCAAGCGCTTAAGCGGGGAGCAATTCAATCCATCAATTGTAGCACCGCTGCTTGAGCTTTATAAAGAAGGTAAAATTTAATTTGACTTTTTTGGGTTTTTCGGATATAGTAAGTTTTGTGCGATATGAAAAAAGATATATATATTAATCCTATACTCATAATGGTTACTGGTTGCATTTTAATCCTTGCCGGCTGCACTACAATAACGACAAGAAGATCAACTGAATCAGGTGAGATCGTGCATGTTGAAAAACCGTTAAGCGTAGCCGCGGCGCTGCGCTTTGAGGACATACCCATCCCGTCAGGTTTTAGCGGCTTAAGGGACCAATCATTCATATTCCAAGATGGATCTACCCGCGTCGGGCTTGTCAGGTATGCAGGCCGCGCCGGCTCATCTCAAGTCATCAATTTTTTCAAAACACAAATGGCGCTTTATAATTGGGACCTTTTGAATGTAGTTGAGTACGAAAATACTACATTAAATTTCATAAAATCTAGTGAAAGCTGTGTAATAACGATAGAACCTTTAACAACCAAGACCATAATAAGCGTTGTTATTGCGCCAAAGACAGGCACCATAAATACGGGTTTTGGCTCCAAAAAAGACAGATATTAAATTGCCCTTGACAAAGCTGGCTTTTGTGATATACTTAACATAATACAACCGGCTATACCACCATAGATAACTTTAAATCTGGCTAAGAAGGGAGGGAGGAAAGCTAAGGCTAAAAGTTATCAAACTATGGTGATATGCAAATAGATCATAATACAGAGGCTCCTATAGAAACAAAATAAGATCTATAGCCCTGTGTTAAAATATAAAGCAATGCAAAATTTCCTTAAGGAGGAAAATCAATGAGTAAATTTTTAGTATTTTGCATTATCGCATTAACGGTATTGATGGTAGTGCCGGCCTATGCGGAAGTGCAGAACGTAAAGGTCAGTGGTGACCTAGCTGCAAGATGGCTCTTAAGATATACATACGACCTCGACAAAAACAACGTTACCGGAACAGGTAACGCTGGACAGGATTTGCTGATTACCAGCGCTGAAGTCGAAATCGATGCCGATCTTACAGATAACGTTGCCACAGTAGTAAGACTTGCCAACCAGAGACAGTGGGGAGATAATCAAGGTTTAGCAAATGGAATAACAACCCAACAATTTGACGTGCTTGTAGACCTTGCGAATGTAACTTTAAAGGAGTTGGTCTATTCACCCCTTACAGTTACAATCGGCCGCCAGGACCTTTGGTTTGGTAAAGGTTTCATAGTTGGCGCAAAGCTGAGAGATCCGAGTGGCACCCTTGCGTCAGGTGGGCAAGAATATACTGTAATTAATTCTTTTGATGCGATCAGAGCCACATTGGATTTTGATCCTTGGAAGATCGATGCAGTATATGCGCTGCTTCAAGAAGGCGCAGTTGCCAGAAACGATGATGTTTGGATGCTGGGAGCAAACGTTGGCTATAAGTTTGACAGCTACAAGGGAGAAGCCGAAGGTTACTACTGGCGTAAATATGATCGTTCAAAGGTAGCTTACATAGACAGCACAACAAGTGCCGTTTGCGAAAGAAATAGCATTGACGTTCTTGGTATTCGTGGCAGCCTTGAGCCAATTGCAAATGCGTCTTTATCTGGTGAATTTGCATGGCAGGGCGGTTCCTACTCAACATATCATAACGAATCCAGAAAAAGAAATGCGTTCGCAATGGACCTCGCAGGTGATTATAAGTTTAAAGACGTAAAATGGACACCAGTACTGGCATTAGAGTATATTTATTACTCTGGTGAATCAAAGAACGAAACATCCAGTCTTGGACAAGGCAACAAATGGAACGCTTGGGATCAGTTCTACAGAGGAAAATTTGATTCAGCGATCCGTGAATTCCAGAACGTCTATTATGCAACTTCCATGAGAGAAGACAACGTAACAACTCAG
>JAQUOR010000265.1 GCA_028717025.1 Candidatus Omnitrophota bacterium
ATAAAAGCTCTTTCATAACGCTTCCTGCGCTTCTAAAGCGGTATTGGCGTCCGAAGATTTTTGTAACCGAACAGAAACTGCAATCAAAAGGACAACCGCGAGACGTTGAAATCGGCATAAGCATTGCCGGAAATTTATAACCTTTGACTAAAGAAAAATCGGGTTCAGGGAGTGTATCCAAATTCTGGACTGCATGGCCCTGGACAATCGCTTCTGTACGTCTGCCTTCAACAACATCGGCAATGACCTCCTCTGCTTCACCGACAATAATCTGCCGGGCGAACGGTAAAGACTCTTCAGGAAGCAGAGTAGCATGAACTCCCCCCATAATAACCTTATCTCTGGGAAATTGCCGGGCAATCGCATACCCTCTTTTTGAGGTTGAAGTCATAATGGAAATACCGATAAGGTCTGCCTTTAATTTTGAATAGTCGGGCTTACGGATATTTTCGTTGATAATCTGGACTTGATGGCCTCTATTCTTTAAGATTGTCCCTAAATAGACCGGCCCCAATAAAGGCATATGTAATTTACTGTATACATTTGCCTCTGTGGGACTTGGTTCGATAAATGTTATTTTCATAGAGGGATTTAATTGTTGTGGTGTGTGAAAAGATTACAGAGATTATCTCTTAATTTTTATTATTAATCAATAACCTCTGTAATCGTATCGGCAACGTTAGTTACCAGAAATTTTCACGTTCACTGCGCGCGGGCCCTTTGGTGAGCTTTCTACTTCAAATTCAACTGCTTGGCCTTCGTTCAAGGCGTCAAACTTCGAATCAGCAACACTGGTTTGATGAAAGAAAAATTCTTTCCCATCAGTATCGCTGATAAAACCAAAACCGCGATCACGTACGAGTTTTTTGACCTTACCTGTCTGCATTGTGCTTCCCTCCTTTTTAAATATTTTAGAGTTAGCCAGAAAAAAAAGCCGTAAGGTTAGCTATCCAACCGTACGGCTTACGATTTCTAATCTGGTGTAACCCTACTGAAGGGAAATATACCACACTTTTAAGGATTTGTCAAACATAGTTTTTTAAGGTCTCAAAATACTAATGCAACACCGCAAAAACGCAAAGAAGGCGCAAAAACGCGAAAAGAAGATAAAAAAGAAAAATCGATGAATTCATTCTTTGTATCCCTGTATCCTTTTTTGCGTCTTTGTGGGATTTTGCGTCCGCTTTCGTCAAGACTTCGGCGAGACCTCTCTGAAGCCTTAGCGAAGGAGGGCCTTTACGGTGTAAAAGATAATGTTCAGGGGCCTCCTTTTAATACTTTTACGGTATGCAAAACGCTAAGTCTAGATGACCGGCAGACCGCTTTCACCCATAAGATACCTATCGATATTGTAGGCAGCGCGGCGGCCTTCGGCAATGGCCCATACAATCAAGGATTGCCCGCGATGCATGTCTCCGGCAGCGAATACTCCTTTGGTTTTTGTCATATAGGCGTCATCGGTTTTAACGTTACCACGCTTATCAAAATCTACGCCTAACGCCTCGGTTAAGGGACCGTGCTCGGGACAAATGAAACCAACCGCCAAAACCACCATATCCGTTTTTATTTCGAATTCAGAACCCGGGATCTCGCGCATAACGGGGCAGGCTTTTGACGTATCCTGCGAAAAGTTCTTTTCGCGGATAAATTCAACTCTCACGCAAGAAAGTTTTTCAAGGTATCCTGCAGGGTTACCGATAAATTTCTTAGTAAGAATCGACCATTGGCGTTCGCCGCCTTCCTGATGACTTGAAGTTTTCTTTAAAAGCAAAGGATATGCCGGCCAGGGATGTGCCTTGCTGCGACACTCAAGGGGCTGCGGCATTACCTCTATCTGGGTAACCAGATTCGCTCCCTGTCTATGCGCAGTGCCCACGCAATCAGCACCCGTATCGCCGCCGCCAATGACCACCACCCGCTTACCTTGTGCGTCGATACGCATATCAGCCGACATTTTTTCTTTCGCGATACGCTTGTTAGACTGGAGCAGATAGTCCATGGCAAAATAAACACCTTTTAGGGTGCGGCCTTCAATGGTCAAATCCCTGGGCACCCGAGCCCCGCCCGCCAGGCAAATAGCATCGAACTGTTTGATTAATTTTGAGACTTTATAATCAACGCCGACATTGATATCCGTCACAAAAGTTACCCCTTCTTTTTCAAGAATGGCAAGGCGTCTGTCGATGACCCACTTTTCTAATTTAAAATCAGGGATACCGTAACGCAAAATTCCGCCGATTTTGTTATCACGCTCAAAAACTGTCACGCTATGGCCGGCTTTATTGAGCTGGGCTGCTGCTGCCAGGCCCGCGGGACCTGAACCGATAATGGCTATTTTTTTCCCGGTACGCGATAGTGGCGGATTGGACCGGATAAATCCCGCATCAAAACCATACTCAATGATCGATACTTCATTCTCCCGTATAGTAACGGGATCGTCATTAATACCTAAAACGCAAGAATACTCGCAGGGCGCGGGACATAGTCTTCCGGTAAATTCAGGAAAATTGTTGGTTGCGTCAAGAAATTGAAACGCCTTTTTCCACTGACCCTTAAAAACCAAATCATTCCATTCAGGAATATAATTACCCAGGGGACATCCCCAATGACAGAATGGTACGCCACAATCCATACACCGGCACGCCTGTTCTTTTGATGCTTCATCGGACCGGAATAAAGCCACTTCCCGATAGTCGCGAAGCCGTACGTGTACCGGACGATACCTTGCTTCTTGGC
>JAQUOR010000266.1 GCA_028717025.1 Candidatus Omnitrophota bacterium
AGGCCTTTTGGCAGCATCATATATCCTTCCTCCTAATAGAGAATTTTACATCTTGATGCGTCATAATCACGCAACAATCCCACGCATTCTTTTTTTAAAAACCCGGGCACCAGTACTATGCTGCTTTTGCCCGCTCTTTTCATTTCACGCGAAGTAATACGTAATTCATTAAACCCTATTTTTTTCACATCGGCAATGGTCGTCCCATAAATGCACACATCGATGCGTGCCCAGTGAATTGCGCTAAAACACATAGGACAGGGCTCGGTAGTAGAATAAATCTGGCAATTCGATAAATCATAATTTCTAATTTTACGGGCGGCTTCGCGAATAGCGTTGATTTCCGCATGCGCCGTAGGGTCGTTTTTCAACACCGTATTGCGCGCAAGCGCCAATATTTTACCGCCCTTAACGATACAGGCACCGAAAGGGCCTCCGCAGCGAGAATTTAAATTCTTTCTCGCGTACGCTATGGCTAAACGCATGTATTTCTTATTCGGCACAAAATTCATGATAGGCACATATTTACCCTGTTTTACGGAAGATTCAATATCTTAATTTTAGTCGTTTTATTCTATTTGCCAATGAAAATATTTCGGGTGATCCGGCTACCTGCGTTTTTGCCAAAATACCAGATATTGCGCGAGAAAACGCTTAAATCTCATTAAATCCATACCATCTTTCCTTTTTGTTTTACCAAACCTTCCTTGCACAGAGATGTCAATATTTCTGAAAGCGCAGCTTTATCCACACAAAGACATAAACGCATTGCAGGCTCTTTTGCGCGGTTTTTTTTCGCTAAGAATTTAAGGATTCTACCCCGGATTTGCCGCCGGGAACCTTTAAAAGGGCTTTGTTTCTTATAGTGCAGACTTTTTCGGGAAGGGTTAGTGAGCGTATTTTTTAAAAATACTCCATAGTCCATAAGCGCCGAATACCACTTTCGGGGATTTTTTCTATCAAGTGCTTTTCCGATAACAATAAGCAGCTTTTTATCGCTCACATTCTTTTTATCGGAGAAAAAATGATGGATAAAAACGCTGCGGATATTTGTTTCGATGAAAACTTCAGGCGCATTGTACGCAAATGCGCGCAAGGCACCACTGGTAGCTTCGCCTATACCGGGTAAGCCTCGTAACATTTCCCGCTGGCAGGGAATTTTTCCTTTATAGTTTAATACCACTGTGCGTGCGCAACGGTGCAAAAGAAGTGCTCTGCGGTTGTATCCTAAGCCCTGCCATTCTTTCAATACATCGCGCAACCGGGCCTTTGCAAGCATTTGTATCGTGGGAAATCTATGTAAAAAAGAACGATATTTTTGCAGTACGCGCGAAACTTGCGTCTGTTGAAGCATGATCTCAGAAACAAGGACACGATAAGGATCGTGCGTTTCCCGCCACGGCAACGTACGTGCGTGCCGGGCGTAATACGTATAAACAATTTGCCGGAATTGCTTAATCGAACGAGACAAGACCATCGGCGGGATAAAATACTTTTGTTAGATTTTATATTTTTGCTGTATTAACAGCACATTAGACATTAATGTCATAAATGTTAATAAGTTGCTTCCGAGTAACCTCCAGGCGCTGGGTAAATACTACCGCCAGGCGTTTTAGGAGTTCGTATCCTAAATCGTGATTTTCTTCGCACTTGTTGCGTAAACATTTCCCGTCTAATGCAATCGCGCGGATATCCTGGACGGTTCTGGCGTTAAAACGGTTCTGGTGCGGCGGGATAAGCCACGACCAGCCAAGGATATCACCCTCATGTATTGTTTGTATGGTGATCAAACGGTTGTTACCCGCATTGATATCTATCGCGACTTTTCCCTCTCTGATAAGATAAAACTTATCTGCCGGTTCACCCTCCCGTAAGATTACCTCTCCTTCTTTAAAACGAACATTTAACGCGCATCCTACAATAAAATCAAGATACTCGTCCTTTAAATCTTTAAAAAATGGATGCGCGGCTAAAATCGGTCTTAAACTTTCCATGGTATACCTCCTTTAATGTAGAAGCGGATATACGCGGAACTAAACGTTCGCCTCGTTTTCAACGTGGCGAAATCTCGCTGCAGGCGGACGGAGAGACGCGGAAAATTCAGCGTGAATCCGCCTCTAAGGTCTCTATCGATATCATACTATGAATTCTTCCTGTACGATCCGGACAAATACGTCGACAATTTTCGGGTTAAATTGGGTACCGCTGTTTCTTTTCAACTCTTCAAGGGCTTCACCCCTGCTGAATGCCGGTCGGTACGCCCGGGAAGAAGTCATTGCGTCATACGCATCAACGACAGAAAGCATCTGTGCAAAAATGCCGATATCATTACCTTTAAGCCCATCGGGATAGCCTTTCCCGTCGTAGCGTTCATGATGTCCTCTGACGATAGAAAGCATTTTCTGATTCAAAGCAACCGGTTTTAAAATGTTCTCTCCTATAAGAGGGTGTCTACGGATCATTTCCCATTCTTCTTCGGTCAACGCTTCTTTTTTATTCAATACGCTCTCCTGAATGCCCAATTTTCCTATGTCATGCAGCAATGCTGTTTCTCTAAGTACCTCTATCTCTTCAAGACTATAGCCCATCTTAACGGCAACCTTAGCCGCATAGTCCGCCACTCTTTCCGAGTGGCCGCGTGTGTAACGGTCCCGAGCTTCTACGATACGCACCAGCGACTGGATAACGTCATAAAAATAGTCATGAATTTTATTTCTCG
>JAQUOR010000267.1 GCA_028717025.1 Candidatus Omnitrophota bacterium
CCAAATAATGCTCCCCACAGAAGTACCCAAAGCCTCATCCAACTCTGCTTCAGTATACGTTGCCCCTCTCGCAGTAATGGGCGCCGCATCCGCGTTGTAGCATTCGGTTCCGGCCGCCATCGTCATGACAACCTCCCCGAATTAACGCGTATTTCTCCTGTCATTATTTTAGGAAGCAGAGAATCTCGAATATCTGCCAAAGCAACGATTTCCTTTTCTTTAAGTTTTATCAGATCAAACATGCGACTTACTGCACTAAGAAAGCCATTGGCTACCTTTTTCGATGGTAGAAGTATTGGCATCTTGCGTACGGTATCGGAATTGAATGCTGTCGCAATAGAAGATGTACTCCCTAACGATTGATAATCAAACGCCTTCAAATACAAATACAGATAATAGTTTGTCACACATTCATGTTTGCTCAAGAAATACGCTATCGCTTCATTAGTAACCATTTCACCATCGGTCAAAGCAACTCTCCCAACTGTTAATTTAAAACTAAGCAAAGGGGTATTGTCGGGGACTAAAAACACATTAAATCTTTTCACAGCTTCAGCTGTCAAATATTCGGCTGTTTTTTCAACAAAGACTCCTACATTGCCCATATCCCTAATTGACACCCATCGGACATCTGTAGAATTTTCACTAAACCATTCATGCTCCTTACGAGGTGGCGTCCTTCCAATCCCAATGGTAGAAACCAGCCCTGCTAAGGAATAACTCCATCCCTCTGGAATTTCTCCAAAATCTGACTCAACCATCTTCCCGCCGGACGATTTATATGGCCTTCCGCGATCATCAGGAAAATCAAAATCCACAAACCAACGCTTGAACAATGCCTGAGCGATCGACTCGAGCGTTTTGATCATTCGATGATTTAATTCTATTTTCTCATCTAAGTCCGAGAGAATCTTTGAAATAGCTTGCTGTTCCAAAGAATCGTTTGGTACCGCCACTTCAAAAGTATTTAGTCCGTCTTTATTGACACACCCAAAGACGGTGCCTTCTGACTCGAAGATTTGCTTTAAACGTTGCCGATTATATTGCATTAAATAATACAAAAAATCGTTATTACGATTCTTCATCGACAACGCCGACACGCCTCTCCCGATACAGCATTTTTCAATTGCGACATTAACATCCCCAACAGGGGCCCTTACAGAAAGCAAAACATCCCCTTCACGGGCCACTCTTGTTGGGTCAGAACACCATAATGTTTTCTCCGGATACTTTCTCCCAAAATCCTTTCTCCCTTGAAAGAAAGGCAGTCCATCGCCAGCGGAATTATAAGTCGCAGATGGCGGCGACTGCCCCATCAAAACATCACAAAATTCCTCTAACCTATCAACTCGCCAATTGTCAGGCATCGTATTTAATTCATCTAAAGTCATACCCCAACCCTTTGAGATTTTTCTTAATCTCACTTTCCAGATGATCCGATTGCTGAAATTGATCAGATAAATCGGCAACCAATCGCTTCATCTTTTCTTCAAAGGCCTCTCCGTCCTCTTCTTGAGCCTCAGTTCCTACATACCGTCCGGGCGTAAGAATATGTCCATGCTTTTTGATATCCTCTAAAGTCGCGGTTTTGCAGAACCCGGGCACGTCTTCATATTTACTGCTCTTCGCGCGCCAAGCGTGATATGTCCCCGCGATCTTCAAAATTTCATCATCTGTCAACTCGCGATGCCTGCGGTCGATCATCTCGCCCATGTTGCGCGCATCAATAAAAAGAACCTCTCCGCGGCGATCCCGAAACTTATGATTCTTCTTGTCCCTCGCAACAAACCAAAGACATACCGGGATCATCGTGTTATAAAAAAGTTGCGCGGGTAACGAGATCATACAATCAACCAAATCCGCCTCGACAATATTCCGTCGAATATCACCTTCACCGGATGTGTTGGAAGACATTGATCCGTTCGCCATAACAAAACCGGCCGTTCCTGTTGGCGAAAGGTGATGAATGAAGTGCTGGATCCAAGCGTAATTCGCATTACCTACCGGCGGCGTGCCGTACTTCCACCGTACATCCTCACGCAACAGCTCCCCTTTCCAATCGCTGTCATTAAACGGCGGGTTTGCAATTACATAGTCAGCCTTCAAATCCTTATGGGCATCATTCAAAAAACTGCCTTCATTATTCCACATGATATTAGCGTCAATGCCGCGAATCGCGAGATTCATTTTGCAAAGGCGCCACGTCGTCTGATTTGATTCCTGCCCGTAAATTGATATATCACCGATCCGGCCGCCATGAGCCTCGGCAAACTTCTCGCTCTGCACAAACATGCCCCCTGATCCGCAACAAGGATCAAAGACGCGCCCCTTATACGGCTAAAGCATTTCAACGAGCAACCGAACAACACAACGAGCGGTATAAAATTGCCCGCCCTTCTTACCCTCCGCATCAGCGAACTGCCCGAGAAAATACTCATATACGCGGCCCAAAATATCCTTGCTCTTGTTTTCTTTATCTCCTAAACCAATCGTGCCGATCAAGTCAATAAGGTGGCCAAGGCTATGCTTATCGAGGGCTGGCCGCGCATAATTCTTTGGCAAAACACCCTTATGCGATGCATTATCTTTTTCGATCTCATCCATCGCATCATCAATAAGTTTTCCAATCGTAGGTTGTTTCGCATTCGTCTGCAGATAATCTCATCGCGCTGTCTTGGGCACGTAAAAAACATTTTCCACACGATATTCGTCA
>JAQUOR010000268.1 GCA_028717025.1 Candidatus Omnitrophota bacterium
CCATGACGCCGTTGCTTAAGATAACGTCGACCTCGATTGTCGGGTTACCTCTTGAATCAAGAATCTCCCGTGCCTGAACTTTTTTAACCTTTGCCATCTGAATCTCCTTTCATTTACGCGTACACATTTCTTTTAAGCCTGTACAAGCTGGATTGCTCGCATTTCCAATCTGCGGGCAATTAATATTGCGCGTTTCCGCTGTCTTTAAAAGGTCCTTTGTTTTTGGGAGCTTCGTACACTCCGGAGATGCGCGCATCCTCGATGATATGTCCTCGCATCGCCTGCGTGATATCAGCTCTCGTCACTGAGCGCGTGAATGTCGAAATCCGCGTATCCAGCGCATACAAAGTAAAGACATAGCTGTGCGCCTTACCGGCCGGGGGACACGGTCCGTTGTAACCGATCTTTTCGAAATCATTCATCCCCTGTGCCATGCCGTCAGAAAGATTGCTTGTCTTAGGTATCCCTTCTTCAAGCCGCGCAGCATCCCCGGGAATGTTGTAAATCACCCAGTGTATCCAGTTGCCCGATGCTGCCGTAGGGTCTTCGCAGATAATCACGAAACTTTGCGTATTGGCGGGAACTTCGCTCCAGGATAACGAAGGGGATACATCCGCAGCGTTACAGGTATATTTTTCTGGGATAGTTTTTTCATTCTCAAAAGCAGTGGTTTTTAATTTAAGCGCAAATGCGGGTTGTGCGAATAAAAAACAAAACATCAATAAGAAAAAATACCGCATAGAATCCCCCCTTTTATTCACGAAACCGATTTGTAATAGGCATACGCCTATCTTTACCGAATGCCCGCGGAGTAATCTTTATTCCAATGGGCGCCTGGCGCCGCTTGTACTCACTGGCATCGACCATGTTTATAACTTTTTTGACTAAATGTCGATTATACCCTTTCTTTACGATTTTTTCCAATGAAAAATCTTCTTCAATGTATAATTTTAGAATCGGATCCAATAACGGATATTCGGGCAAACTGTCGGAATCTTTTTGATTGGCTTTAAGCTCAGCGGAAGGTGCTCTTTCGATTACGGAACAGGGAATGGCTTCCCGTCCTTCGACCTCATTGATGTATCGCGAAACCTTATACACTAATCCTTTCGAAAGATCTTTAAGTATCCCGAACCCGCCGACCATATCGCCGTAAAGCGTGCAATAACCGCAGGAAACTTCACTCTTATTGCCGGTATTTAAAACCAGATAACCGAATTTATTGGAAAGCGCCATAAGCAATGCCCCGCGTATACGCGCCTGCAGGTTCTCTTCTGTTTTATCGGCTGCCTTTCCACAAAATACGGACGAGAGTGTAGCGGAAAACGCCGCGCATATCGCCTCAATATCGACGATGTGGTACGGTATTCCAAAATTTGTGCATACTTTTTTTGCGTCAGCGAACGTCTCTGCGCTCGTATACCGTGAAGGCATGATAAGACCATAGACGTTTTCTTTTCCTAATGCATGCACGGCAAGTGCGGCCACCAGCGCCGAATCGATGCCGCCGCTTATCCCGATAATCACTTTCGAGAAATTATTTTTCTTTACGTAATCCGACAACCCCAGGCGCAGGGCCGCATATGTTTCTTCCTCCTGGCGGGAGGTTTTTTTTATCTCACGCAGATGTTTTTTCCCGTTAAGGAGAAAAGTTATAAAATCTTCGCTAAAACGCTTTCCGGTGTGCACGAGTTTTCCCTCAGGCGTAAATATTTCGCTGGCACCGTCGAACACGAGCTCATCCTGTCCTCCCACCAGATTACAATAGAAAACGAATGCGCGGGTTTGACGCGCGGCAGAAACGAGCGCTTTCTGACGCAGATACATTTTACCCAGATAAAAAGGTGAAGCAGAAATATTTACGATAAAATCTATTTTTTTCCCTTTAAGTACCCCGACAAACTCTTCCTTCCAGATATCCTCGCAGATGCTTAACGCAAACGTATAATCGCCCAACGTGCATATAGTAAAGGGATCTCCGGGTCTAAAGTAACGTGCCTCATCAAAAACACTGTAATTAGGCAGGTGCATCTTGCGGTACACGCCCTTGATTTTGCCATTTTGCAGTATCGCCGCGGCATTATAAATAGCGGAAGCGCTGGAATCGGTAAAGCCGACAATCGCAACGATACCTTTGCAATGTTTTGCGATTATTTTTAAACATTTTAAATTTTCCCTAACAAAATGTTCTTTTAACAGGAGGTCTTCCGGCGGGTAACCGGTTATGGCTAACTCGGGAAATATTACGATATCGGCATCCTCTCGCCTGGCGCGCTCAATAGACGCGATAATAATGCGCGTATTTCCTTCTAAATTGCCGACCGTTGAATTAATTTGTGCTAATGCGATTTTTAGCATGGTATTTTCTATGACTTTGTATTATATAGCGATTTTGTCAATAATCAACCCGTTCGGCCCGCCCCGCATTAAAACAGAGGTTTGCCCAGGGTCGCAGTTCGACTACGCTCACCGTCCTAAGGTATGTCGAAGGAATACTAAGCGCGTTATTTTATGACGTTTGTTTTTTTTGCCTTAAAACACAGAGCACGATCGCGCCTGCAAGAATCATGGCAATCGAAATCACTTGCGAGGTTGATAAGAATAAGATATGGCCTCGCGGGTCACCCCGGAAAAATTCAACGATAAAACGTACCACTCCATAGAGAATAAAATAGGTAAAAATGAGCTGGCCGTCGAATTTTTTGCGT
>JAQUOR010000269.1 GCA_028717025.1 Candidatus Omnitrophota bacterium
CTTGTAGCCCGATCATCGAAATCACGCCAAATATTAACCAGCGGTTTGAAAAAAATCCTAAAGCAAACGCCGAACGCGACAAGGAACGACAGTTGAACAGATAAAAAAGCTCACCCATGACCAAGACGCCGACAGCCGTGGTTCTAGCTTCCTCAATACTCAAACCGTTATTCCTCTCATAAAAGAAAAGCCCGAAAACCCCTATCGCCAGAAGAACCCCGACTGTTATCGTCCTGATAATGAAATCGATAGTCATGATAGGCGCCTTGGGGTCCCGTGGAGGACGATGCATCAAATCTGATTCCTTTAACTCAAACGCCAGCATCATACCTAAACATAAGGCAGTCGTCATATTAACCCACAATAGTTGCACCGGAGCAACTGGAAGCGCCATCCCTCCAAGAATAGCGACCATGATCGCCAGCGCCTCTCCCAAATTCGTAGGCAATGTCCACACGATAAATTTCTGCAGGTTATCAAATACACAGCGGCCTTCTTCTACCGCGGCCTCTATTGAAGCAAAGTTATCATCCGTCAACACCATATCAGCCGCTTCTTTAGCTACCTCCGTGCCGGTACGCCCCATGGCAATACCGATATTAGCCTGCTTGAGCGCCGGAGCATCATTAACGCCGTCCCCGGTCATCGCCACGATATCACCCCTTATTTGAATAGCCTTAACCAGCCTTAACTTCTGCTCGGGTGTAACGCGGGCGAAAACACTCACGCGGTTAACCGCATCCTGCAACTGTTCATCATTCATGTTCTCAAGTTCGCCTCCGTTCAAAGCCGTCATTGAAACTGGCTCTCTTCCGTCAAGACGGCTCTTGAGATTTAATTGTTGCGCGATCGCCTTTGCCGTAAGCACGTGGTCGCCGGTAATCATCTTGACCATTATTCCCGCCGAATGACAACGCTTTACCGCTTCAATGGCTTCTTTACGCGGAGGATCTATCATTCCCTGTAATCCTAAGAAAGTGAGCGATTCGGTAATATCGCCATGATCTATTCGTTCCTTAGACGAAGACATACCGCACCGCGCAAACGCAAGCACTCTCAAGCCTTGAGAGGCCATAGTTTCAGCTTTTTGGTTAATTAGAGCGCGTTTTATAGGACGGATTTCACCGTCTTCATCAAGATAATTGATGCATTTATCCAAAATCTTCTCTACTGATCCCTTCAAGTAAACAAGCTCTTCCCTATTCGGTAAAGTATGCAAGGTCGCCATATATTGGTATTCAGATTCAAACGGAATAGCGTCTTTGCGGGAAAAAGACGAGAGGCCACTGGAAAATAATCCTTTTCCTTTATTCGCCGACACGATCAACGCGCCTTCCGTAGGATCCCCTTCCACCTGAAACAGCCCTTCTTTTTCCACAATCCTGCTGTCATTGCATAATAATCCGGCTGTTAAACATTCTTTGAGCGCTATTGAAGTAATTGCTCCAGACCTACGGGAATACTCCTCAATGGAACCTTTAAAGCCATACCCTACTCCTGACACATGATATGTTTGACCGGCGCAAAAGATTTCCTGCACAGTCATTTGATTCTCAGTCAGCGTCCCTGTCTTATCAGAACAAATCACTCCGGTACTGCCCAGCGTCTCTACGGCTGGCAGTTTACGGATAATAGCCCTGCGTTTTGCCATGCGGGCCACACCTATGGCCAACGTTATCGTCACCGCCGCAGGAAGTCCTTCCGGAATGGCTCCTACCGCAAGCGCGACTGCGGCCATAAACATCTCTGTAACTGATTCGCCGCGAAATACCCCGATCGCGAAAGTAATCCCTGCTAAACCAAGAATAACAAATAATAAATACCGGCTGAAATGGGCTATTTTAATCGTCAGCGGCGTCTCTAAATCCTCCGCCTGTGTGATCAATTCCGAAATACGCCCCACCTCGGTAGAATCGCCTATGGCGGTAACAACCGCCTTACCCCGGCCGTAAGTAACAAACGTAGATGCATAGAGCATATTTAATCTATCGGCCAGCACGGTCTTCTCACCCAAGGCCTCGACTTTCTTTTCAACCGGAACAGACTCTCCGGTAAGAGGCGATTCGTTGGTTTGCAGATCCCTGATCTGCACAAGACGCATATCTGCCGTAATTTTGTCCCCGGAAGCGACCATAACCACATCTCCGGGCACAAGTTCAACAGATAAAATATGTTGTTCTTTCCCGTCCCTTAGTACAGTGACGGATGAAGTCATTGACCGCGAAAGAGCTTCGAGGGCTTTTAAAGCTTTCGATTCCTGCAGAAATCCGACTATGGCATTGACCAAAACAACTCCGAAGATAACCGAAGCATCAACCCATTCCTTCAGAAAAAGAGTTGTTATAACAGCCGCTAAAAGTATATAGACAAGCGGCTGATTAAACTGTAGCAAAAATCTCAGCCATAAAGGCATGCCTTTCTTGGGTGTTATCTGATTTAAGCCGAAATGATCCCTGCGCAACTTAACTTCCTGCGAGGACAAACCGGCAGAGATATCAGCTTCAAGCAGTTGAATAGTCTTATCGGCAGTCAGTGAATGCCAAATTGTTTGAGCAATATCAAATTGTTTCATTGTCCTCCGTCCACCGGAGAGAGAGCCGGACTAATACCCAACCCTCTCTCCGTGCCTTTTTTTGACAAGACTATCTTTTCTTATTCCATTTCTTCTGTGCTTCTTTCGCGTCTTTATTGGCTTTCGCTTCAG
>JAQUOR010000270.1 GCA_028717025.1 Candidatus Omnitrophota bacterium
GATATAGTGGTATATCTGGATGAGGCGTATTTTGAATTTGCGCCTGGAGATTTCCCCCGGTCCTTGGAATTTCTTAAAAAAAGAGGTAACATTATTGTTGCGCGGACATTTTCAAAAGTATACGGCCTGGCGGGATTGCGTGTGGGATATTGTATGACCACTAAAGAAATTGCCGTAGCGTTTAACACTATCAGGGACCCTTTTAGTATCAACCGCTTTGCGCAGGTTGCAGCGCTCGCTGGCTTAAAAAATAAAGCATTTTTAAAAAAAGTCACTTCTCTGGTTGCAAAAGAAAAAAAATATCTTTACGCTGAATTCACAAAATTAGGCATTACGTTCGTGGAGAGCGCAACTAATTTTATACTCGTCAATTTTAAAACTGACGCTAAAGCGCTTTGTGAGTATCTTTTAAAGAACGGCGTCATCGTGCGGGAATTAAGCGGTTGGGGGTTTAAAAATTTCTTTCGCGTGACCATAAGTACCCGTAAAGAGAATAAGAAATTCCTGGTGCTTTTGCAGAAATATTGTCGACGTAATCCGGAATCGTGTATTTTGGCATCCGCGTCAAAGTGAGGCTTAAACGTCAGGATGCCTTTCTTGAAATACTGCAGTATTAGACCTTATCGAATGAAACTTCCATATCAAAAGCGTATTTTCACTCCCCAAAACATCTCTTTTCTTTTACTCTTTTTTTGTCTGAGTATCAGTATTTATGTGCGGCTTGCTCCCGCATATTTTCCGCAGGCAAAAGCGCAGGCGCAGCGGATAATCACTCACCGGATGCAGCTTAAGACAGCTGCGGCGATGGAACAAAAATATCCCGGGTATAACGAGCGCGCCAAAGAGAAAATTGTAGAAGATATAATTAAGGAAGAGCAGAAGAAAAAAGAATTTAAGGGTCTCGTTCGGCAGGAATATCGTAAACTCATACGTCCCTATCAGGATAAGGACGGCCATACGTATCTGTTGGAACTCGATCCGTATCAGTGGATGCGTAACACGGAAAATGTTGTACGATTTGGGCATCCAGGAACCGAGAAAAAAGAAAATAAGATTTATGATACGTATATGCTTGCTCCCAAAGGTTTGGAAGTTGTGCCTATCCAGTTTCTCTTTTTTTGTTCCGCTTTTTTCTATAAAATCTACTCTTTTTTCTTTCAGCACACCCCGCTTGTCCACTTTTTGTTTTATCTGCCCTTGGTGTATGTATCAATCTTCTTAACGCTTCTGTATTTTTTTTCCAGGCGATTTTTTTCCCGGTGGGGAGCATTTTTTACGACCCTGTTTGTAGGCCTTTCCGAAATTTTTGTTCTACGCAGCTGCGTAGGGTGGTTTGACTATGATACGTTAAGCATGACAATGCCGCTGCTGATTGTGTGGTGCCTTTCTTTAGCTTTCACTTCCAAGGGTAATTGGAAGCGTCTTATATTCTACGCTCTATGCGCCTCATTTTTCCAGGGGCTCTATACGTTTACCTGGATAGGCTGGTGGTTCATTTTTCTTATTGTTATCGCTGCCGTTGTTTTTATTACCCTTAACAATTATTTGATTGCTCAGCCGCGTGAGCGCGTTAATAGAGAAAGTATCTTGAACATAGCCGGTATCCTTATATTTTTTGCGGGAAGCATATTTTTTTGCTTCCTTATCAGCGGGGGAAATCTAATAAAAGATTTTTTTACACTGCTTAAGGACAATCTCTATCTGGGCGATTCCGCTTCAAAATCCATCTGGCCCAATGTAAGTTATACCATATCGGAACTTCAAGCAGCCAGCATACGCACGATCTCAAACAGTTTATATAACAAAAGTATTGCCGTATTGTCGGTCGCAAGCTTGGTGTGGATTTATTTTAAAGAGCGGCGCGGCGAGAATAAATTTGTTATATACAGCATGGTTTTTTGGACTGTTTTTATGACGTACGCGTCTTTTAAGGCAGTGCGGTTCATTCTATATCTTGCTATTCCACTTGGATTTTTCTTGGGCTGGGCGATACATGAAATGGGATCGCTCATCAGGCGAAAATTTTCCTATAACCGCAAGATTCGCCTGTTCTGCGTTGCTGCTTTTGCGTTCCTGCTTTCCTATTTGATAACCGTGATGATTACAACCGGCATAAAGAAGTCCCGGACAATCTACCCTATGCTCAACAACGAGTGGGCAAATACACTGTCCTATCTTAAAGACAATACGCCCCAAGACGCAATTCTTAATTCCTGGTGGGATTTCGGAGATTGGTTTAAAGCCCTTGCACACAGACGTGTCATTTTTGACGGGCAATCTCAGAAGGGGTTTCTGGCGTACTGGATGGCACGGGCAATGCTCTCTACCGACGAGCAAGAGTCGATAAGGATATTAAAAATGCTTAACAATGCTTCGGATACAACGTTTAGCGTTTTAAGCCGATACGTACGCGATCCGTTCCTTGCCGAACGTCTTCTGGAAAGATTGCTTTTTCTCGATAGGGAAGGTGGTGAAAAAATCCTTAAACAATACAAAGTACCGCCTTCTGCAATCGTTGTCATTCTTGACGATTTGCATAAAAGACCCGGGGCGGCATATTTTATTGTCGATAAGAGCATGCTTGTAAAAATGGGCAGCATTTCTTTCCTGGGTAATTGGGATTTTAAAAGAGTCTTTGCCGCGCACAACATCAATAGTCCGGAAGCAGAAGTTCGGAAAGGTTTAGAGGATATTTTTAGCTTA
>JAQUOR010000271.1 GCA_028717025.1 Candidatus Omnitrophota bacterium
CGTGAATGACGGTCCGAACGCAATAGGGATATGGATCGATAAGAAGCTGATCGATAATATTCAGCATGTCGGTAGTTACGGAAAACAAGGCGATATAGTAGAAGTAACCGGTGTATTTAAGCGTGCTTGCCCCGAGCACGGCGGCGATCTGGATTTGCATGCTTACCGGATAATAAAGATAGCCTCCGGCGGGTTCCTGCCAAAAACGATGAGTTTAAAGAAGATATATATTGCGCTCCTGTTGTTTATTTTAGTTTCTTTTATTTACCTTTTAATGAGATATTATAGTCTATAAATTTATCATGTCCGCCTCTCCGCAGTTGACAAGGCATAACGCCTTATATCCGGTTTCGTTAATGAGTAGTTCAGCAGGCATTCCGCAGTTTGACCTGCCTTTGCCGATTGACTTCTTGCGCCTGACGTAGTAATATTTATTTGTGAGCCCCTCCACGGCTCATACGAGAGGAAACCCCGTAATATCATTCTCCTTGAATTATCGAGTTTAAAGGCGTTGAGCAAAAAAGATCAGCTAACAGCAGTAAATAAAATGATAAAGAAAAAGAAAACGAAAAAGCTGTTATCGGAAAATAGAGTCCAAGCCGGGGAGCGCGTGCGTCTCGAAGGGTTGGTTGCTGATTTGAGTCAAAGCCGCGACAATTTGGGAGTTAAAATTCAGCGGCAAGCCGATGAGCTCAAGATCAAAAATGGGCAATTAAGGAATGGAATAAAGAAACAGATAAAGTCAGAAAAACAGATCCGCATAGGTGCTACCTTAATACGGAAAAAGGAATTGGAGATTATTAAGCAGCGCGAGGAACTTTTACACGTTACCAGGGTAGGAAAACTTGCGGAATTTGTCTCGTCCCTGGCTCATGAGATTAGCCAGCCTCTTACGGCTATTCTTTCCTATGCCCAGGCTGCCCAACGCATGCTCGCAGACAGGGAACCTGAACTACAAAAGATCCTTTCTTACATCATTAACGATGACCAGCGGGCGACTGATGTCATCCAGCGATTACGTTCACTGTTAAAGAAGACCGTACCTGAAATGAAGCCGCTGGATATCAATGCCGTTGTTAATGAGACCGTCATGCTTATTGCTACCGATGCCGCCGTAAGGAACGATGTTTTAAAAATCGAACTTGAGAGCAATCTTCCGCTTGTCCGCGGCGACCGGATACAACTGCAACAGGTTCTCCTGAATCTTATCAGTAATAGTTTCGATGCCCTGGAGAGCGTTCAAGGCATCCGCGAAATATTGATTCGCACATCGCGTAAAGATACTCATACGATTACGGTGTCGATAAAGGATTCCGGGTGCGGCATTCCCGCACAAAATATAACTAAGCTCTTCACCCGGTTTTTTACCAGCAAGCCAGATGGTTTGGGCATGGGGTTGTCCATTAGCCGTTCCATTGTTGAGGCGCATGGCGGTCGGCTGGGTGTAGAAAATAATTCCGGTCGCGGTGCTACCTTTTATTTCACCATTCCTATCGGCGCTAAGGGTGTTTAATGAATAATCTCAAATCCCTTATCTACGTCGTTGATGACGATGTCTCTATATGCAGGGCCCTAACCTTATTGTTAAAATCACATGGGTTTAAGGTTGAAACGTTCACGCGTGCAGCAGACTTCCTGGCGCATAAGCATCCCAAGCTGCCGTCGTGTCTGGTCCTGGATATCCGCCTGCCGGATATCAACGGACTTACCCTTCAGGAGATAATGACGCAACGGGGCATCACCATCCCCATTATTTTTATTACCGGACACGGTGATATTCCAATGAGCGTGAAAACTATGAAAGCGGGGGCAATTGATTTTATTCCCAAGCCCTTTACTAAGAGGAAGCTACTCAACGCCATTACACTTGCCATCTCAAAAAGCATAGCTCAAAATAAAGAACAAGCCGAAATATCAAAAATAAAACGACGCATCAGAACTTTATCTCCGCGAGAACTGGAAGTTTTTCGACTCGTAGCCAGGGGGATGCTGAGTAAACAGATTGCCTTTAAGCGGGGAACTTCTCTTCAAACGATAAAGGTTCACCGTAGCCGCGTGATGCAGAAAATGCAGGCTAAAACCGTGACTGAACTCATCCGCTTCGCCCAAAAAGCAGATATTACTTCCTCCAAAGCGTAACCAACCTTCGATTTTTCTCATCGGATTTTACTGATTCACCGCAAAATACCTATTATACCCAGGTACAATTGACCGTTTCCTGATTTCTCCCTATAATGCAAACATAAAGTTGGAGAACTTGTATCTCAAGGAGTGTGACGAGATGCTATCAGACAAGAAACGAATTTATATTGTGGATGACGATGCTTCAGTATGCCGTGCACTCAGCATTCTGCTGGTTACGTACGGGTTTACTGTGGATACCTTTACTTCCGCAGAGGAGTTTTTTAAC
Source organism: Candidatus Omnitrophota bacterium (assembly GCA_028717025.1). Lineage (GTDB taxonomy): Bacteria > Omnitrophota > Gorgyraeia > Duberdicusellales > 4484-171 > JAQTOI01. The sequence continues at coordinate 2,411 of JAQUOR010000271.1, forward strand.
GCTGTGCCTAATAGTGTTCCCGGTTGTTTGGTCTTGGATGTCCATATGCCGGGATTGGACGGATGGGAAACGCAGCGGCGTCTTCTTGAATCAGGATCTAGCCGCTCGGTTATTATTATGTCAGCGGATAGAAACGGAGGGCTTAACGACAGGGCTTTAAAAACAGGGGCGGTGGGGTTTCTGCAAAAACCGTTTAATGACCAGGCGCTGCTTAATCTTATTAATATTGCAGCTGAAAATAAAGGTTACAGATAAAACAAGTCAGTGAAAAGTGCCGAAATGGCAAA
>JAQUOR010000272.1 GCA_028717025.1 Candidatus Omnitrophota bacterium
GTTGACCGGCTTAACGCAGACTTTTGGCATAGACCAGACAAAAGTATCGGAACAACTCTTTGTTGACGCTTCAGAAGCTTTTAAGGATAACGACATCGAGCAAGCACGGGAACTTCTTGAAAAAAGTCTTAGCCTTGATCCCCATAACGCGCAAAGTTATTATCGCTTGGGAATCATTTATGCCTCAGGGGGGGATTTTGAAAAAGCGGTTTACTTTTTTAACGGTGCGATAGAAAACAATCCGGAGTTTACGAAGGCGTATATAAACTTAGGCAGCGCCTACGGAAAACTTAAAGAATACCGCAAGGCGCTTAAAGCATTTGAGGCTGCTCTTAAGTATGATCCCGGGAATCCTTCTATCTATCATAACATGGGTTCAGTATATCAGGCACTCGGAGAGAAGAGCAAAGCTGCAAAATACTACAAAAAAGCAAACAGCTTAAAAAAAGCAGCAGTGGACAGATCCTAAATGTCTTTTTTGCTCTGCATCTCTTTAACTGCAAGGGCACTGCCAAACACCCGTCGCTAAAGGATGCGACGGTGTGCACCTCTGTGCAAAAAAAAGAAGGTGGGCCGGGTAAGACCCACCTTCATAGATGTGGGAAAGAATGATATCTTATTCCCAACTTTCAAACACAAATTCCGGTTCCATAACCGGCTTATTGTACGGAGGAATAGGAAATGATAAGGTATCATACACTCCTGTTGCCGTACGTAACACTCCGTAGCAAAGTCCTTTTGCTAAACCAAAAGTTATACCGGTGATAGGCTCGCGTTCCTTTGAAACGAGATAAATCTGCTTAGGCACTTCAACAATGCCGGTTAAGCCATTCACCAGACCTCTGCCTAATTTTGTAGCCGCATTTTGATCGGCCGCATACACACCGATACAGGTAAATGTCATCAGAATCATCAACATTAACACCACGGATTTTCTTAACATACGCACCTCCCCTTTTTCGACAACCCCTCCACTATCTCCCCATCATCTATAAACCCTCCCGTCAACCCCCGCTCCTCTTAAAGAGCGGGGCATTCACGTTATAAGGGTTATACTTACACGACGCACCCTAACATATCTATTTCGCGCCGCGAAGTATAAATAAAAAACCCATAGCGTAATAAGCTATGGGTTTGTGCAACTATTCTATACTTCGGCACCTGACTACCATAGCCATTTCGGCTTTAGGCTCTTTGAGTTTTGCGCCCTCCGCTTTCGCGAAGTTTGCCATGTACCAGAAGACCTGCTTCGGTACACGGCATCCTGAACCGTATTTATTCTGGTTCGGGATGCCCTTATCGGTTATAGACACTTAAATTTGAAAGAACGCTTTTTACTCCCGAGGTTAAAGATACCATATATCTCGTGGCTTTTCAAGACGGGAAAACTGAAATTTTGTAAACGTTTACTTTCCTTGTATTTACAGGCGAAAACACATGCATCCCATAAAAAAATTTGAAAAAGATTAGCGGAGAAACCCTTGATTACACAGATTCCTTATATATTTTGTCTATATCTTTTAATCTGCGTGATCCGTATCTAATCGGTGCAATCAGAAGCTTTCCCGTAAAGAATAAAAGGGAAAGCTTCACAAATTTCCCTTGACAATGGGTAATTTATGAGTATAGTTATAGTAATTTTGGTCACATTTTAAAGTAAATTAAACACCCCATAGGAACGGGAAACGCACTTCCGGGCCCCTGAATATCGGTTTAAATTATCAGGAAAATAATTTAAACCGAAGTGCCTCGGAAGTTAATTTTCCGCCTGTGCGGAAAATTAAGGAGATTATACAAATGAGTAGAAAATGTTCGGTATGCGGAAAAGGAACGATCCACGGTAACACTCTTTCGAGGCGTGGTAAAGCAAAAAGGGATGGCGGCGTAGGTATTAAAATCACAAGTACCACTAAAAGAGTGTTTTTACCTAATCTTCAGAAAAGGAAAGTTATCGTTGAGGGGAAAATAAAGAAGGTTTTGGTATGCACCAAGTGCATTAAGGCCGGAAAATTAAATTTTGCAGCTCGCAAATCGAGCGTCCCGAATAACTAATCTTTCTGTCCCGTGATAATTATTCCTCTCCAGTGAATACGCGATATCAAAGGTATCCGCAAAGTTAATGACCTCCAAGATATCCTTATCATATACTATACCTTCATAGGTAGTATCGCTATCGGTAAGCCAGAGAGAAAAACCTGTGCCTGCTTTTTTGGGAGAGGTTTTCTTTGAAACCGAAAAACTTGCAAAAAGAGGCTTACTATTCTCCTCGCCAAAGGGCTCTAAAATAGCTATCTCCTCAATCAAGCGCATCGTAATGTCACTAAACCGTATTTGGGCATCAATTTCTAAAACAGGAATAAGATCCTCTGCTTTTGTATTCTCTCCTACGAGAGAATTTATCTTAAGCCTAAACGCCTCTACGTCGGTTTTAGCGATTTGTATTCCTGCGGCTTTTTTGTGTCCCCCAAAACCCTGAAGAAATTGGGAACATTGTTCAAGCATCTCGATAAGATGAACGCTGTGAATAGAACGCGCAGAGCCGCGACCCATGTCTTCATCAAATGAGATAACAAAGCTGGGCCTGTAATATTTATCCGCTAATCTGCTTGCGACAATCCCTAAAACTCCCGGGTGCCAACCGTCATTATGCACCACAATAACATTACCATCCAGATACTGGCGCTCCACGATTGCC
>JAQUOR010000273.1 GCA_028717025.1 Candidatus Omnitrophota bacterium
CATATCCAGAACAAACGATTGCACCAGAACAAAGGCAGAAGAACCTGTCCTGGTCAAAATCCCGAGAAACCCAATGGTCAAGAAAACCGCCATAGGGTCATTGCTTCCCGACTCAAGCTCAAGCAAAGGTTTTAAATCGCCCTTAAGAGATATTTTTTTCGAACGAAGGACGCTAAAGACGGCAGCGGCATCAGTTGACGATACGATAGCGCCGAGCAGCAACCCTTCGAATAAGGAAAATTTAAGAACGGACATGGCAAAGAAACCGACGACTACTGCCGTTATCAACACTCCTATCGTTGAGAGTATCAATCCCGGAAGAAAAAGCGGCTCTACAGATTTCCAGGTTGTATCCAGGCCTCCGGAGAAAATAATAAAAATAAGGGCTATAATACCTAAGGATTTCGCGAGTCCGTAGTTATCAAAATATATTCCTCCGATACCTTCGGAACCTGCCAGCATACCGATGACAAGAAAGAGCAGCAGCGCAGGAACCGCAAACCTGTCGGAAAGTTTACTCGCCAATACGCTTACCAGCGTCAAAACTGCTGCCCCTAACAAAAAAATTTCAACTGGGACTATCATTATTATTTTGTTTAGTTTTTAAACCCTCCCTAAAATATATGTACCCGGAATAAATAAATACTAACATATTATAGCAGAAAAGTTATATTTTAAAGACATTTTACTTTAAGACAGACAAAAGCACCTTTGGCGTCTATGAGTTTTCGGCTATACCGTAAAGGGCTTGCTCCCGGACAACAGGCATTTTAAAGGGCGGCATTAGAGAAGGGTTTTTTGAGACAAAAATCCTGTTAAAAACATTTGTCGAATTAAAAATCCTTAATTTTTTCTAAAAGTACTTCGGAGTTAAAAGGTTTATGTATGATGCCGGCAAGAAGGTGGGATACTTTTTCTTTTTCAATTATTTCCTCGATGAAAGGCCTCCCCGAAGCGATAAAGACATTTACCTTTGGGTTCTTTTGCTTTATCTTTCTTAAAAAGTCGATGCCGTTTGAACCGGGCAATTTATAATCGACGATAATAATATCGAACGCATCCTTATCGATAAGCTTTTCTCCTTTATCCGGTTCGGATACGTTCGTCGCAGAATAGCCTTCATCCCTCAGGGTCTCCGCTACCTCTTCGCCCAACTCAATGTCGTCGTCAATTATCAGTATCTTTTTACCCATCAAACGCCTTTCCTTTCTTAGGCAAGGCAATACACACGCTTGTTCCTTTGCCCGGCTCGCTCGCCATTTGTATCGTCCCGCCATGCAGATTTATTATCTGCCGGCACACGGCAAGTCCTAAACCAGTCCCTTTTGCTTTCGTCGTAAAGAACGGGTCGAATACTTTCTCTAAATACTCTTTCTCGATTCCTGTGCCGTTATCTTTGATGCAAATGGTAACAGACTTTTCGTTGGTATCGGTGAACATTTCTATCACGCCGCCGGACTCCGGAAGCGCATCGTATGAATTATTCAATATGTTGCATACTATCTCTTTCATTTGCAACGGATCAACGTCGACTGAAACGTTTCGTGTTAATTGCAGCTTCTTGGCAATCGTTATTTTTTTCTTAGCCCGAGATTGTCGTTTCGATAATCCTGCGCATTCCTCCAATATGGAGTTAATTTTTACATTCTCATAGTGAGGGGACTTGATACGGGAATAGAATAACAGATTATTTATAATCTGATCGCTCTCGTACACTTTTGCCTCGATATTGTGCAGGTGCCTATCCAATAACGGATTCTGCGCCTTTCGTTTGATATTGGATGCTGCCATGTTTATGGCGGCAAGGGGATTACGTAACTCATGAGCAACGGTTGCCGCCAAGGTGCCGATATCGGAGAGTCTGCGCGCCTGCTCCAATTGTTTCGCAGCCTCCGTTAATTGTTCCTGATGCCGTATCTTTTCTCTCTCAATTTTATCTTCGAGGCTAAATTTATAAATGCCTTCGCCGATAAGCCCGGAAGTTGCCTCGATGAATTCCTTCGAACTGTTATCTATCTTGTCCGGCATCTCGTCTGCCAGGTGCATTACACCGACTATTTTTTCTCCATACCGGATAGGGGTGACTGCCAAAGTCCTGAATCCCCTCTTTATGCATACTCCGCGAAACTTATCTTCTGTCTGACGGGACAATTTTAGCGAAAACTTAAGCGTATCATTGCAAAAGAATGAACCGGTTTTACTCATAAAGGGTTTCTCTTCGGGCTCAGGAGCGCCTTTTATCATACGGATACACACGCAATGGTCGGTCTTAACCGAAAGAGAATTTTCAAGCCCCAAGAAATCTTCATCGAAACCTTCATGAGATTCATAGGGGATTCCCCCTTCTTCATTCAAAACCCTGATACCTACGTGAGCGCATGCGCTCCAGGCTCGTATCAATTTAACCAGGCCGTCAACATAGGCTTTGCGTGAAACAGTTTGATTTAAAAGTTTAAGCAGCACATTGCGGGCATTTATCTGTCTTTCGGTTTCTTTGCGTTTTAATATCTCCTGGGTCAACTGCTCATTGAGCGTAACCAATTCCTGCGTACGAAAGAGCACTTTTGTTTCCAGCTCATCGTGGGCCTTCCGCAAGAGCTCCTCGGCGCGCTTACGTTCGGTAATATCCTGCACAAGGCCTATCAGCGTTACCACAGACTTTTGCTCGTTTAACCTGGGCTTACCTTGCGCCCC
>JAQUOR010000274.1 GCA_028717025.1 Candidatus Omnitrophota bacterium
TCTCATGAGTTGCGCACTTCGATGGTGTCGGTTGAGAAATCAATATCGATGATACTTGCCGAAAAAAAAGTCCAGGCTTCCGAAGCGGAACGCCAGCTTCTTTCTATTGCTGAACGGAACTTAAAGAGATTGACCATCCTTATTAATGATATCCTGGATTTTTCGAAGCTTGAAGCGGGAAAAATGGAGTTTAAAAAAGAAGCCTCTTCGATAGAAAACATAATCAGCGAAATAGTAGAGAGTTTAAATACATGGGCAGGAACTAAAACGATCGAGCTTGAGAAGAATATCGCGGGGGATCTTCCTGAAGTCGCCGTCGATCCCATGCGTTTAGGACAGGTGCTTACCAACCTTATCGGCAATGCTATAAAATTTACTCCCGCAGGAGGAAAAATTACCGTTGAAGCCGTTGTGCGTAAGGAGGACAAGGTCATTGAGGTAAGCGTGCAGGATACGGGAGTCGGCATCGCAGAAAAAGATCTTTCAAGGGTGTTTGACAAATTCTATCAGACAGGGGAGAGAAATCCTTCCGACATAAGCGGAACTGGTTTAGGACTTTCAATCGCAAAGGAGATCATTCAGTTACACGGCGGGAAAATCTGGGCGGAGAGTAAACAGGGGCAGGGAGCGCGATTTGTTTTCACGATACCGTTGAGCTAGGTCATATAATAAATCCTAAATAAATTTTGGATAGTATGTTCAACAACAGTTTAAATCCGAAGCACGAAGCTACCTCTCATTTACCGTTACTTTGTCGTTAACCGTTCACCGCTAACCGGTAACCGTAGATTTTTTACGGTACACGGTAGACCGTAAACGGTACGCGGCAATAATTTCGATATTCGAATTTCGGATTTGATAAAACAGGGGGTGTTATGGAAGAGCAGAAGGCAGAAGAGAAGAAAATCGAAGTGCTCGTTACAGACGATGAAGCTGATTTCCGGCAGTTGATGACTTTTTGGCTGGAGTTCAAGGGCTACAAGGTCCTGGCAGCTTCAAACGGCGAAGAAGCGGTTAAGGCGGTGCAGGAAAAAAAACCCGATATCATTTTCATGGATTTGCGTATGCCGGTCTTAGACGGCGTTGATACTATCAAAAAAATACGCAGCTTCAATAAAGAAATACCCATTATTATCATAAGTGCTTATGTCGACGACCCGAAAGCAAAAAAAGCGATGACTTACGGAATTTCAGGTGTATTTTATAAAGGAGCAGATTTTACGGAAGGGTTGTCTCTGCTTGAGTCTGCGCTACGGACGCATAAGAAACTTAAGAATAAATAAGCGACCATACGTAAGCTTTTCAACAGAGCCCATTAAAAGGCGAGGCTGCTTACCACGCGTGATCGTCATTGATACTATGAAAAAATATATTCGTATCTTGGCTCCCCTTATCATCCTCATAGGCCTTAACATATACATCCGTTCTTTCCCCATAAATTTTCCTCAGTTTAAAAAGCAGGCTAAAGAAATCGTGGCCGAAAACATCCGTCGACACGCAACACAGGACGTATACACGAAATTCCCGCAATACGACCCTCTGGCTAAAGAAAAATTGATAAAAACAAGGATTACCGATTACTATGCGCAATCCAAAGACCAGATACGCCAGCAGATAGACAATATATACCAGCAGATCAAGAGCCGGTATCAAGACGAAGCCGGCCAAACATATCTGATGGAACTTGATTGCTGGCATTGGGCGCGCTATACGGAAAATGTGGTCTATCTGGGGCGTCCCGGTGATAAGGTGGTCGAGGGCAAGCAATTCGACGACCTCATGATTGCCCCGCAGGGTTTTTTTATGCCTTGGGATAATTTTCTTTTTTATTTCTCCGCTTTCCTGTACAGCATTTTCTCTTTTTTTAAATTTGTCCCTTTATTTACCTTTGCGTTTTATGTGCCGCTTTTTTTTATTGCACTTTTCGTAATCGCCTTGTATTTTTTTTCATATCGCTTGGGCGGAAATATTTGCGCAATTACCAGCACTATCTTTGCGGGTCTGCTTCCTTCTTTCGTTCCGCGAAGCTGCGCAGGATGGTTTGATAAGGATATCCTCAATCTGCTTTTTCCTGTTATTATCGTCTGGACGTATCTGGCTTGCTACGATGTTTCCGTAAGAACGCGGAAAATACTTTTGATATTTTTTGCATCTTTCTGGGTAGGGCTTTTTTGTTTTACCTGGGCAAGCTGGTGGTTTATTTTCGTGATCCTGCTGGTCTATGAAATCATAACGTTGGCGGCTTTAAAAATACTGCACTGGTACCGTAAAAAAGATATTTCCGCTTCTTATCGCGAACATCTTTTTTCGCTTATTTTATTTTCCGGTTTTACCGCTTTTTGGATCATCGTCCTTTGCGGCCTGGAACCTTTTATCGCTCTGTATGTGGCCTTAAAAGAAGCGATTACCTTAAGTAACCCCGTGCTTACTTCCATCTGGCCCAACGTGTATTCGACGGTAGGGGAACTAAAAAAAACAAATATACGCGAGATCATCCAATTGACATGGGGAAACTTTCTGTTTATCCCGGCGCTTATAAGCATGTTCGTGCTCCTTGTGCGGTATTTGTTTTATACAAAAGAAAATGGGTTTAAACGCAGGGGTATAGTCGTGCTGGGCCTTTGGTTTTTAAGTATGTTTCTTGCGTGTTTTCAGGGGATACGGTTTATTGTTTTTTTAGCAGTGCCCTTAGG
>JAQUOR010000275.1 GCA_028717025.1 Candidatus Omnitrophota bacterium
ATTATTAAATCTCTTTACCCGTTCGAGGATAGATGCAGTTTGCTCTTTCAGGTATTTTTCGTTGTCAAAGCCTAACTGCCCTGTTGCTGTCCTTTTTTCCGATAAATTTACCTTATTTGGCATTTCTGGACTTCCTTTCATTTAAAACGGTTTCTACTTTTTGCAAGTCTTCCTCCGTGTCTACTCCTATGGATTCAAATTTCGTCTCAATTACTTTTATTCTATGGCCGGCTTCAATCGCCCGTAGCTGTTCAAGACGCTCTGCATTTTCCAGAAATGAAGAAGGCAGATTTTTAAAAGTATAAAGAAAATCCTTGGTATATGCGTAAATACCTAGGTGCTTGTAGTATTTTTTTTCAATTGAACCATCTCTGTAGTACGGTATAGGGTAACGCGAAAAATAAATCGCGAAGTCGTTTTTATCGCAGATTAACTTTACGACATTCGGATTATTTGTATCTTCGTCCGTTTCGATTTTCTTTCTAACCGTAGCCATAAGCGTAGCCGGATTGTTAATCATTTCTCTGGCAAGACTATCAATGGTTGATTGATGCATGATAGGCTCGTCGGCCTGGATATTTATGACTATTTTAGCGTCAATATCTCTTACTGCTTCCGCTATCCGGTCGGTGCCGGATTGATGTTTTGTCGAAGTCATGACAACCTTGGCGCCGAAGCTCTCAGCGACTTCCTTTATTTTTACGTTATCACAAGCAATAATCAGCCTATCGAGAAGGCTCGCCTTCGATGCGTTTTCCCACGCCCACTGAATCAATGGTTTGCCGCAAACTTCCCGCAACAACTTATGCGCCAGTCTGCTGGATTCATAGCGCGCAGGGATAACTCCGATTACGTCTATATTATTTTGCATTAATTCTTTGTAATAATTCTTTTTTATCCGTAGTTGCCGCTCCTAACTTTTCTACTACTACGCCTGCAGCAAAATTAGAGATTAAAGCAGCTTCATAAAAGCTCGCATGTGCGGCAAGTGCCAGGGTAAATGCTGAAATTACAGTATCTCCTGCTCCGGTTACATCGAAAACCTCCGCGGCCATTGTCGGTATGTGGTAATGCGCGCCGTCTGTAAAAAGCATCATACCGTCTTCACCAAGAGTAAGAAGCAAAGACTTAGGATTGAGTTTCTGCATTATTGTTTTCCCTAAAAGCGGAATTTCTTCTTTTCTGCGTATTTTCATGTTCGCGGCGGCCTGTGCTTCTTTTAAGTTTGGAGTAAGAGAAGTTACATTAGTGTAATAATCTATGTGTTCTTCTTTAGGGTCAACTGTCACGATTTTTTTCTTACGCGTGCAAAGCTCAACCAAATCTCCTACAAGGTTAGGATTAACTACGCCTTTACCGTAGTCTTCAATAATTACCGCGTCGAATTTATCTATATTTTGCGAGATCTTCTTGTATAACATCCTGCTGGTTTCGTAAGAGAGAAACTCTACTGATTCCCAGTCAAGCCGGACAATCTGTTGATGCTGCGCTATTATGCGGGTTTTAAGCGTTGTCGGCCTGTTCTTATCGTTGACAATCAGCTCTGCGCCGATGTTCCCTTTTTTAATCAATGAAGACAGAACATTTCCGAAGTGGTCGCGCCCCAGACAACCGCAAAGGCTTACGTTTGCGCCAAGGGAAACAAGATTCAAGCCCACGTTAGCTGCGCCTCCGCAAACAAAATTTTCCCGATTTGCCCATACAACCGGAACCGGGGCCTCAGGGGAAACTCTTTCAACTTTTCCAAAAATATAATGGTCAAGGACCAGGTCCCCCACAACCATAATATTTTTGTTCTTAAAACGTGAAATTACCTTAGTAAGCTTGTTTTTGTCTATTTTCATAAATTATACAAATCCTTTGTGCGTATGGTTTATTCTACGAATAAGGCCTCTAAACTAAATTTTCTTGAACTTTTCAATTATATCATGCAAACGGAAAAAATCTACTGTTTTAAAGCCAACCGCAAGCGGCAAAGTGTTTCAGCGCCTCCTTGAGTTCTTCACTGCTCGCAGGCTGATGCGCCTCAATTACTTTCAATAAATTACCACGTGCAAGATATGTCGAAATTTGCGAAAAGTCAAAATCCCCGCTTAACGGAGAAATATGATCCTTGAGCCCCTTTATTCCATGCAAATGGAATCCGTATAGGTAGCCGCTGAAACTATCAAGCAAGCTGCCTTTCTCTATCATGCCTAATCGTTCCTGCGCCTGGGCGTGGCCTACATCGTGCCAATAGACAAGCCCTTTACCATTTAATTCTTTTAGGAAAAAAACTGCTTCTTCATTGCTGGGTATTTCATTGGGGTAGTAACGGTTTTCAAGGCCTATTTTTATGCCTCTTTTAAATGCATATTCGGTTATTTCGTCCAAACTTTTCCCGGTAGCATAAAGATACGGTTCTTTTTTCTCTTTTCGCAGCTTCGATATCTTTTCTCTTAAATCATTTGCTTCTTCGGAGTGTATTTTTCCCAAATTGTATAAATCAATAAGAGCCTTTATGGGTTTAATGTCCATCTCAATTGTCCCGGCATGTATTACCACAATTTTTGCATTCAGGCTTACTGCAGTATCTATTGTTTGTTTTGTATATTTAATTGCGCACTTTCTCTCGTTTTCTACGAGCGATGAAAGGTAGTAATAATTGGTAAAAAACCGGTGGAAAATATTTTGAGGCGGTA
>JAQUOR010000276.1 GCA_028717025.1 Candidatus Omnitrophota bacterium
AATTTCGCTCGCTACGCGCGTCCCCACAAGCCGGGAGAAATCAGAAGAAAAGTCGAAGAGGCGTTTAATGCGCCTGTCGATGAAAAATTTAAAGAGCACATAGCCGATAATTTCTTATGGAGCAACGCAGCGAGCGCAACCATATCCGCGTACGAAAAAATACTATAATTATGGAACGAATACTTTTTGCGATAGGGACAAGGCCTGAAATCATCAAAACGGCACCGGTTATCATCGCGTGCAGGAAAGATAAACGCTACACCGTCAAGGTGTGCTTTACCGGGCAGCATAAGGCCATGGCAATGCAGATGATCGATGAATTTGGCATAAAAATAGATTATGACCTGCGTTTGATGAAACCCCAGCAGTCTTTGAATTATTTAGCGTCGGCTACCCTTGCAAAGATCAATGCTGTATACGATGATTTTTGTCCCGAGCTTGTCTTTGTGCAGGGCGATACCACCACGGCTTTCTGCGCAGCCCTGGCAGCTTTTTATAAAGAAATCAAAGTGGCACACATAGAAGCGGGATTGCGAACGTACGATAAGCACCACCCTTACCCTGAAGAGGTAAACAGGCAAATGGTCTCGCGTCTGGCCGATTTTCATTTTGCGCCCACAAAAAGCGCAAAAAGCAACCTTGTTGCCGAAGGCATCAAGCCTTCCTTGATAACCATTACGGGTAATACCGTCATAGACGCTTTGCTCTATACAAAAACGCATAAAAAATATTTCACCAACAAAATCCTGGAAGGTTTACCCAAAAACAAAAAAGTAATATTAGTAACCGCGCACCGTCGGGAAAGTTTCGGAGGGCCCCTTAAGGATGTGTGTACCGCCTTAAAAGCATTAGTGAAGAACAATAAAGATATCTTTATTGTATATCCCGTTCATTTAAACCCAAAAGTCCTTAAGCCCGTGCATTCGCTGCTTGGGAAAGAAAAAAACATCCTGCTTATTCCTCCTTTAGGATATAGCGATTTCATCTTGCTGATGGATAAAGCCTATTGTATTCTTACCGATTCGGGAGGCGTGCAGGAAGAGGCACCCTCCTTGGGTAAGCCCGTCCTTATATTGCGCGATAAGACCGAGCGACCGGAGGTCGTACGCGCGGGTTGCGCAAAAATAGTAGGAAGAAATCCCGCACGTATCATAAAATACGCTCAAAAACTTCTTCGTTCTAAAAAATTTTATCGTTCACTGAGCATGAAAAAAAATCCGGTTGGCGATGGCCGAGCTGCGGCAAGAATAAAGAAAAAAATCGATAGTGTTTAAGGCGCACATGATCGTGCCGGCCATTTTTTCCTCTTTAAGATTATTTTCATAAAATATATCTTTTGGTCTGGTTGAATGTATGAATATCGGTATTGATATATACCCCTTATCTAAACAATTCCAAGGCATCAGCGTATATCTCTACAATCTTCTTACGCATCTTTATTCGATAGACACAGAAAATACCTATTTTTTATATACGTATCCTTTTGCTTCTCTGCGTTTACCTTTCAAGAGTAACGCGTCATGGCGGCTCTGCTTTAAAAAGGGGCGCCTGAATCGCAGCGCAACTGCATGGATGCAATGGACGGCAAAAAACGATTTGCGCAATGATGCCATTGACGTATTCTGGGCGCCCGAGGGGATTCTGCCTCTTAATCTTCCCGCCGCCGTTAAAACCGTTTTGACCGTACACGACTTAACATATTATTTTTATCCTTCCACTTTAAAGTGGAATAATCGCCTCATATTCCCGCTATTTTTTCAGAGATCTCTTTTAAAAGCTACAACAATAGTTACGGTATCGCATTCGGTTGCCGCAGAAATAAAAGGAATTTTCCCCCGGTTTTCTCCTAAAATTATCAGCCTGCATTCGGGAATAATACAAAGTTCATCTAAAAAACCCGGGAAAGAAGAGTCACGGCGTTATATTGCTGAAAAATTTCAGACTTCAACAGACTACATATTAACGGTAGCAACGTTAGAGCCAAGAAAAAACATAGAGAATCTGCTTGAAGGGTATGCTCAGTTTAAGAAAAACGGTCTTTGCCGCAAATATCAGCTTTTAATCGCCGGCGCTGCGGGTTGGAAAACTTCTTCTCTTGGTAGATTGTACGCACGCTTGAAGCTGTCGCAGGAAGAGGTTAAATTCCTTGGGTATGTTCCTGCGGAAGACATGGCCCGTCTCTATGCAGGAGCGGAATTATTTATTTTTCCCTCGCTCTATGAAGGCTTTGGGTTCCCTCCCCTGGAAGCGCTTAGCTATGGCAGTCCTGTCATCGCCTCCGATATCCCGGTCTTAAAAGAAACCCTTGAGGATGCCGCTTTTTTCATAAATCCTCACAGTCCGGAAAACATTGCCTTGTCTCTGAGGTATGTCTTAAACGATACCAAGCTTAAGAAAGAATTGATGGCTAAGGGCATGGAGAGAATAAAGCAATTTTGCTGGGAGAAAACTGCCCAGGGGATGCTGGAACTATTTCGGCAGCTTAATAAAAAGTGATTGTGAACCATGAAAGTTTTTTTTGATGCACGCATGATCACACATCCAGGAATCGGCAGATAAATACGCAGCATCGTGCCGTTATTAAAGGGTAATGCCGGCATCGAACTGACGCTTTTGGGAAACCGTGAGGCGATCAAGAGATACTTAAACGTAGAGGAGAGTGTGATTGATTA
>JAQUOR010000277.1 GCA_028717025.1 Candidatus Omnitrophota bacterium
GCAAAGGGCAAGGATTTTGTTGTAGAAGGAAGAGATATTACAACGGTAGTTTTTCCTAACGCGGAATTTAAATTTTATCTTGATGCAGATGCCGCAATCAGGGCAGAGAGAAGATTTAAGGAGCTAGAAGCAAAAGGAATAAAAATAGATTTTATCGAAACGGAAAAAGATTTAAATAGAAGGGATAACGCTGACAAAAAAAGAGAGGTTGGGGCTCTTACCCTAAGTCCGGATGCCACATATATAGATACGACTAAAATGAGCATAGAAGAAGTAATTGAGGCAATGTTCACCCACATAAAAAACAGGAAAAGTAATAAATGAGCGAAATAGAAAGAATAAGAAATTTTTGTATCATAGCGCATATAGATCATGGAAAGTCTACGCTTGCCGATAGATTCCTGGAGATAACCGGCGCCATAGATAAACGTAAATTCGAAAATCAGATGTTAGATAGTATGGAGCTTGAGAGAGAAAGGGGTATCACAATTAAAGCTAAAGCGGTAAGGCTTAAATTTACATATAAAGAAAACGACTATATTTTAAACCTTATTGATACGCCCGGTCATGTTGATTTCACTTATGAAGTTGCAAAGTCTCTTAAGGCCTGTGAGGGTGCCATACTTTTGGTTGATGCTTCTCAGGGTGTGGAAGCGCAAACCGTTGCTAATTTTTATCTTGCGCTTGAAGCAGATCTTAAAATAATTCCGGTTGTAAATAAAATAGATTTACCTAATGCTGATGTCGAACGTACGTTAGGCCAGCTTAACGATATCTTCGGGTTTAAAAAAGAAGAAGTCTCCCTTGTGTCTGCGAAGGCCGGTAATGGGATAAATGAAGTATTGACCCGAGTGATTGAAGAATTTTCTGCACCGCAGGCATCAGCAGATGCGCCGCTTAAGGCGATACTTTTTGATTCAAGCTTTGACGTTTATAGGGGGGTTATATTGTTTGTAAGGATATTTGACGGCAGGATAACGGCCGGAGACAATATATTTCTTATGCGGAAAAAGATAACTTACAAAGTAGAGGAAGTGGGAATATTCTTGCCAAGTATGGAGAAAAAAGAATTTTTATCAAGCGGGGAAGTAGGCTATATCTGCTGCGGCATAAGAGACCCGCATGAAGTAGAAATGGGTGATACCGTAACCAACCCTGACAATCCAACCTTATCGCCTTTCGAAGGGTATAAAAAAATCCCGCCGATGGTTTTCTGCGGAATATTCCCTTCGCAGTCAAAGAGTTACCCTGTCTTAAGGGGAGCAATTGAGAAATTACGCCTGTCAGATTCTTCATTCGTCTATGAGCCGGATAATCTTGGAAGTTTAGGCTATGGATTTCGATGCGGATTTTTAGGCTTACTTCATATAGAAATAGTCCAGGAGCGCCTTGAAAGAGAATATAATCTTGATCTCATACTTACATCTCCCAGCGTAATGTATAAGGTTAATACAACGACCAAAGAAGTGGTGTATGTTCAAAGCCCTCATCAGCTTCCTGATCCTTCTTCAATTGGCGAGGTCTATGAGCCATTTGTTAAAGCAAGCATAATCGCTCCGATTGACGAGATGGATGCGATCTGTGATTTAGCCAAATCCCGTCGCGGCACGTTCGTTAAAATGGATTATCTGGGCAAAGATCGCTTAAGTATAGTATTTGAACTTCCGCTTGGCGAAATCATCATAGATTTTTATGATAAAATAAAATCAATCACTAAAGGATATGCTTCTTTGGATTATGAATTTATTGAATACAGGAAAACAGAAATAGTTAAAATAGATATACTTTTTAACAAGAAACAGGTAGAAGCCTTTTCTATCTTGGTTCATAAAGAAAAATCAGAAGCCCGCGCGCGTATGGTAGTTGAAAAATTAAAGGAGCTTATACCGCGGCAGATGTTTGAGATAAGCATACAGGCGGCCGTAGGCTCAAAGATTATAGCTTCAGAGAGAGTGTCCGCTCTTAAAAAGAATGTAACTTCTAAATGCTACGGTGGAGATATTACGCGTAAGCGCAAACTTTGGGAAAAACAAAAGGAAGGGAAAAAGAAACTTAAGCAGATGGGTAATATCAATGTTCCGCAAGAAGCATTTCTGGAAGTACTTAAAATGTAATTTGACGTTGGTTTTATAGCTAAATCTGATATAATAAAGCAAATCCATGAAAGAAAAAATTAAGCAAAAAAGCGTTTTGCGGGAGTGGGGAGAGGCTTTTATCGTTGCTCTGGCGCTCGCAGTTTTTGTAAGGACTTTCTTTTTCCAGATATACCAGATTCCAACATCGTCTATGGTGCCAACTTTAATACCCGGAGATAAAATTTTTGCAAATAGAATTACTTATGGACCAAAAGTTCCTTTTACTCAATTAAGGCTGCCGGCATTTAAAAATCCCCGCAGGCTTGATGTAATGGTTTTTGTCCCTCCTGATGAAAAGACAAGGCCTTGGTTAGGCAGGAAACAATTTATTAAAAGATTGATAGGTCTTCCCGGTGATCGCGTTCTGATAAAAGACGGCAGTATTTATATTAACGGAGAAAAATTAGTTGATTCAAGGATTGATTGGATTAAGTATTCCAATGTCGGGGAGTACGGACAAAAAAATAAAGAGATAACCGTGCCGGAAGGTAAATATTTTTTCTTAGGCGATAACACTGATAATTCTCAGGATGGCA
>JAQUOR010000278.1 GCA_028717025.1 Candidatus Omnitrophota bacterium
GTATGTTTAATGTCGTCGTACAGGGGGTCTTCACTTTCTGCTTTTCCGAAATTTCTCGCCAGCTCAAGGCCCAGGGATAGCTTTTCCAGTGTTAGATTCGAATCCACCCCCAGAGTACCCAGCAGGTCTTTATGTGTTGGAGCAAGAAAATAATTATTACGCCGGTCGCCCGTTCTGTCTATCAAGACCCCCACGTATGGCTGAATAGTATAGCGTTCCGCAGTGAACGTTATATCACCGGCGAAAAAATTTGCCTTGCTGTGGTCATACATGATACCCTGTTCTTTTTCCTGTTCTACGAAGGGGCCTAAGCGGATCCCGTTTGCGATATCAGGATAACAATAATAAAAGCGCCACTGGATGTTCTCGCTTTTATTGTAGAGAGTAAGACCGTAATTTTCAGTATATCCGGTTAAGGCAAGACCATTACCGACTTCGTAGGTGTATAACCCGTTCTTAAATCTCAAAGAAAAGAAGGGTAACGGGACATCGTAATAGAATTCCTCTACATGAGGGAACAGTTCCTCTCCCCTGTATCGTTCGACCGGACCAGAAGAAGTCATCAGGGTGTTATGTATGAATATGGGCGCGTCATAATCAAACGGACCGTTCCTTTCAAATTTCAGATAAAACTCCGGTCCGTTATCTTTCAGCTTCAAATCAAAAGCAACGCCATAATCAAGCCCGGCATACGTCGAGGAATCATCTTTATTTTTGCTGTCCAGATCTATATTGTTTTTCAGCATTATCATATCGGTGCGCAGATACCCGCTGGTATTAAACACATAATGAGGACTTTCCAGGATCGTTATCTCTGCGAAAGCTTCCGGCGAAAGGACAAGAAGAGAACAAATAAAAGGGCATAACGCGGCGTAACACGCATTGCGCATCATCGTAAATCTCCAAATTTTTGCTTTAGGACTTTCAGCGATAAAATTTCACAGGCAAAGTGTGACGGAGTTATATTGTTGCGCAGGGCTGTTAGTATTACATCATTTTTTTGCATATATTTTTTGCGAGATTTCGCACAGAACTTTTATGCGAAGTTTCTAAAAAATTACGGCATATCTGCAGCGACAAATGATGCAATATCGGTTGATATCGCCAATTATTGTACTATATGAAATCATACGAAGCAAATAATATTCCTATTAAATATTAAAAAAGCGGAGAATGAAAGCATTCAATCTCCGCTGTGGCGTTTAGATTTCCCTGGGGTCAATACAAAAATGCGATACGCGCGTTACGTGCTGATTATTTCCTGCTTCAAGCCGTTTTTACCTTCTCGTTTAACGCAATACATGAGGGTATCTACCCTTTTCATGATGACATCGGCGTTTTCCGGCGGAGTTTTACAGGTCACCATACCTATACTGAATGTTACGGGCCAGCCGTTATGCTTCATGGTATCCAGAAGTTTATTGTGCAGCCGGGGAATTGTTATCTCCAGAGAATCGACTCCCGTCACCGTAAAAAGGACAGAAAACTCATCACCTCCCAGCCGGGCAGCGATATCGGTCACACGGATATTTTCCTTCAAAGTATGACCGACGCTACGCAAGAGGTTATCGCCGGCCTGATGCCCCATCGCATCGTTGGTATTTTTTAAGTTATCGATATCAAGAAGAAGGACCGTAAAAGGATGACCGTACCTGCGAAGTTTATTTATTTCCATATCAATTAATTCATAAAATACCCGTCTGTTCGAAATTCCCGTTAAATAATCCGTCATTGAGAGCGTTTGTTCGCGGTCTAAGGCTTGAAGGAGCAAGTGTTTTGATTCTTCTAAGTCAGAGACGCTGTTCTCTAAGCGTTGCGCCAATGCATCGAATGATTTGGCTATTGAAACAATTTCATTATCGTCATGAATTTTAATGCTGATTCCTTTTGCTATGGGTGCCTGCGTGGCTTTCTCAATCGTTGCGGATATTTTATAAAGATGCATAAGGGTTTGACGCATATACACGAAACCGATTATCTCAAGCAAAGCCACTACGAATACTGCCCTAAAGAACAGATACGAATCAAGGTGCGTTACCCCTTTTACATACAAAACAAAATACACTACCGCAAGAATAACGAGAGGAAAAACAGATGTTAACATGAAAAGTACGGAAAATTTTCGTATGATTGATGCGTTTTCGAGCGATTTAAGCTGTAAAATACTCATTTTTACCTCCGCCTCCCATGCTGCAAGATGCCTGCATCTTTATTCCGGGAAATTTTCGAGACACCCATCTCTACCAGACAACTGCTGCCTCTTACGCATTGATTCAAATATTTTTTATAGCCGGCTGCCGTACCGGATTGATATCTGCTGATTGCAAAGCGGCAGTTTCAGTGAAAATGAGCAACAGCAACAATGCAACCAATAACGAGAAGAGTATGATTATTTTTTTCGTCATGGGCGCCCGCGACCCCTGTCATTTCCGGGTAGAATCAACGCTCGTTTTTAATTCCACCGCCTTTATGAGATTTAAATCTTTGTCATATTTCAGAAGCTTATTTCCTGTCAGGATAATGACTCCTCCGTCGCCGGAAGCAGCCATTTGTTTCTGCATCATCGCCATCATACTCATCGCCATGGTAGCCATGCGCTCGTTAGACGCCTGCTTCTCCTTTTTGGCTTCATCCGCCGCAGAGATTTTCTG
>JAQUOR010000279.1 GCA_028717025.1 Candidatus Omnitrophota bacterium
ACGCGTATAAATAATGATACAAATTTTTATGTATTTGTCAAAAGAAATAAATCAGATATCGGGGAAATGAAAGTTCGCCTGAGTGCTGCGGCAGGAATTAATCTTTATTGTTACGTAAGATTTCCAGGAAAACGGCAACAACGCCTGGGTCAAACTGGGTGCCGCTGCCTTCCTCGATTATTTTGATGGCTTCTTCTCTGCTGAATGCTTTGCGGTATGGCCGGTCAGACACCAGGGCCTGGAATACATCGGCAAGAGCGACGATACGGGCTCCCATGGGGATTTCTTCCCCATGCAATCGTTCAGGGTATCCATTGCCGTCCCAGCGTTCGTGGTGGTACAGAATAAGGGGGATTATCTCATGGAGCATCTGGATAGGACGCAAGATGTCTGCACCGATCTTAGGATGGCGCTTCACTTCTTCGTATTCCTCGTTCGTGAGTTTCGAATCTTTAAGAAGGATCCTTTCGCTTAAAGCTATTTTTCCTAAATCATGGAGCATCGCCGCCTGACTGATGCGTTCTATCTCCTGTTTTGGAAGGTTAAGTGCCTGGGCAATTTCAGAAGCGTACCTGACGGTCCGTTCGACGTGTTCTCCCGTGTAGTGGTCCTTTAACTCAATGGTCCTGGCAAACGCAAAAACTGCTTCGACGAGGCCCTGGTTTTCCCTTTGTGCCAGTTTCGCTATCTTCTGTCTTAAGAACTTAGTTTCGCCCGCTTCGCCGGTTTCCTCGGGCAGCTGTTTTTCTTTATGTATATCAAGGGAAGAATAAATGGTATTACCGCCGTTTTCTTTCGCATTACGCACGATATTTTCCGTCAGTTCTATTAAATCGGTACCTTTAATCACTTTATCTTCCGGGTAGGAAGCGATGGCGATGCTTATTTTCAATTTTACCCTGTTCTTCTTGTCGCCAAAATTGCATAGGTTGATATTTTCCAGGATCCTTTGAGCCAGGAAGCTGGCTTTTTCTCTGTCGATGCCGGGAGAGATAATCACAAATTCCTCGCCGCCGAATCTGACGATAGCATCATATTTACGGACTATCTTACGTAATTGCTTGGCGAATTGTTTTAAGACCAGGTCACCGAAAGGATACCCGTACATATCATTGACAGAGTTGAAATAATCAATATCTATCATGAGTGCCGAAATTGCATGATAATACCTCTTTGCGCGGTAGAACTCAGCATCAATGACTGCTTCAAGATACCGGTGGTTATAAAGGCCGGTTTGTGCATCCCGCAAGGCCAGCTGACGCAGCTTGCGGTTCGATTTTTTCAGTTCTTTATTTAGTATTTCCCGTTCCCGCTCGATTTGCTTGTGTTTAAGAGCATTCGCGAAAATGCCGCCTACTATTTTTAATAATGTGATGCTATTGGCGGACCAGCTTTTTTCTGTAGATGAATCGAATCCTACGCTGCCGATGACGGCACGGTCACATATCATAGGAACGCACATAATATTTTTTAATTTCAAAGTTTTAAAAAGCTCACGTTCGTTGGGGGCATCGATGGGGATATCGTCGATATTCTTAACGTGGACGACTTCGAAGTTGCGGATTTTATCGGCAATCCAGGGGTATTGATCGCGCGGTACCGCCTGCAATATCTTGCGCTGGGATTCGACGCCCGGCGCGCACCATTCATAGGCAACGTCGGCTTTCGTGTTGTTGTCGTACGTCAAGAAGACGTAGGCGCGGTCAACACCGGTAAACGATCCTATCGCTTTTAATGCGTCTTTGATCTCCTTGTCGAAATCGCCGGAGGAAATATTGATGAAATTCGTGGAAATTGTGGTAATTAATTGTTCGAAGAGGACGTGACGTTTCAACTCCTGCTCGATCTGTTTATGAGAGGTAATGTCATGGATCACCGTGATGACCCTGATCACTTTATCATTTTCGAAAATCGGTATTTTTCTGGTTTCGGTGATAAACTTCTTATTGTCGATCGCATTTTCTTCTTCTGTTACGAGGATTTGCCCTGTCTCAAAAACTTTTTTGTATTCCTGGCGGACAGAGGCCCGCAAAAACGGGAATACTTCAAAAACAGTCTTGTTGCAAATGTTTTGGATCCTGATGTTGAGCGCATTCTCCGCCCATTTCTGGAAAGCTTTATTGAAAAGAATAAAACGTAAGTTCTGATCAACGACGTGGATAGGATCGCCCATTGAATCAAGCGTAAGACGATACTGTGCTTCGGATATTTGCGCGGTTAAGGTAAGATACGCGGACTTATGAAGGATAGACAGAGTCTCTTTGCCTTTGTCGCAAACAACAAACCCGTGGCGGCCCATATTATTTTTTAGGGTTTTGTCCATGTTCTCCCAGAAAATTTCCTAAAAAGCGATAAAATCAGCCTCCTCGTTTTCTTAACTCCTTAGAATCTCGTGAGTTGCGCATACTTAACTATACCATTTCTTGTAGATAAAAGTCAAATCTCTGTAGATAAAAGTCAACTTATTTCGTAATACATTGAAATTCAATTGGTTATGAATATGGGAGAGAGGGAAATGTGTCAGAATCTACCCGGGTAGGGCTTAAGGCTAAAAGTAGAGGTCGCGTTCGCAGGCGGTAATACGGGTATAATATTGGAAGAATTTCTCAAATACACCGGGCATTGTCTCT
>JAQUOR010000280.1 GCA_028717025.1 Candidatus Omnitrophota bacterium
ATTGCCTTGTCTCTGAGGTATGTCTTAAACGATACCAAGCTTAAGAAAGAATTGATCGCTAAGGGCATGGAGAGAATGAAGCAATTTTGCTGGGAGAAAACTGCCCAGGGGATGCTGGAACTATTTCGGCAGCTTAATAAAAAGTGATTGTGAACCATGAAAGTTTTTTTTGATGCACGCATGATTACGCATCCAGGAATCGGCAGATATATACGCAGCATCGTGCCGTTATTAAAGGGTAATGCCGGCATCGAACTGACGCTTTTGGGAAACCGTGAGGCGATCAAGAGATACTTAAACGTAGAGGAGAGTGTGATTGATTTCAATTACCCTATTTATTCTATACAGGAGCAAATAGGCTACTGCAGGATAAAAAAAATTATCGGCGATAATGTTTTGCACATACCGCATTATAATATTCCATTTCTGGCGCGATTTAATCTTGTGGTCACGCTGCACGATCTCATTCACATAATGTATCCAGGGGGCGCGCGCAATAAGTTTGCCTGTGTCTATATGTATTGTGCCATGCGACGCAGCCTGCGTGTTGCAAAAAAAATAATATGCGTTTCTGCTGCCACCAGAGATAGCATACAAAAGATTTTTAATCCGCAGCGCAAGAATCTGGAAGTGATTTCCGAAGGCATCAGCGATGTTTTTTTTAAGATTGTCGACGCCGGATATCTTAAGAATGTAAAAGCACGTTTTAACCTGCCCGATAACTTTATTTTATACGTAGGCAGCATCCGTAAGCATAAGAATATAGATTCGCTTCTTGCAGCCTTTACCCGGCTTAAGAAAATAATTCCGTCTGTTATGTTGGTATTGGTCGGTAAACTCGCACAGAAGCTTGATTGTGCACAGGAAGGCGTAATGTATTTAGGAGAAGTCCCGGATGAGGATTTGGTCGGTATCTATAATTGCGCCTCAGTTTTTTGCAATCTTTCTCTTTATGAAGGTTTTAGTTTAACTCTTCTTGAAGCGCAAAAATGCGCGGTTCCCGTGGTCTGCAGCGATATTCCTGTGCATCGGGACACCGCAGATAAAGGAGCGATTTTTGTGCCCGCGACCGATGTTGACCAAATAAAAGACGCCCTATATAATGTCCTCACCGATAGCGCGCGTAAAGCCTCGTGTGTCGATAAAGGACTTCTGAATGTTAATAGATTTGATTGGAATCGTGCCGCCCAGCAGATTTTTGAAATATACAAAAGCGTCAATAATTTATAATACCTTCGCGAACATTTGCGGTTTTTTAGATTAGCGTGAATTCGCGTTCTAAAATTCGCGGTCATTAGCGTTTATGTCTAAAAAAATAGCGATAGTCCATGATTGGCTTACCGGAATGCGGGGAGGAGAAAAAGTTCTGGAGGTTTTATGTGAACTTTTTCCCCGCGCCCATCTTTTTACGTTGATTCATAATAAAGGGTCGGTCTCCCAAGCCATCGAAGCTCTGCCCGTGCACACTTCTTTTTTACAGCGTTTTCCCTGTGTTGCCCAGGGGTACAGAAACTATTTGCCGCTTTTTCCTTTAGCCATAGAAAGCTTTGATTTGAAAGGTTTTGATTTAATCATCAGTTCTTCTCATTGCGTGGCCAAGGGCGCAAAGAAACCGCAGGGCGCAACGCATCTTTGTTATTGTTATACCCCGATGCGTTACGTCTGGGCATTTTTTGAGCAATACTTTGGTTCTTCGTTCTATTTAAAAAGGAAATGCATAGCGGCAGTGGGGGAATACCTTAAGGCGTGGGACATTGCCACGTTAGACAGGGTAGATGAGTTCGTTGCGATATCGAAAACGATACAAGCAAGGATAAAAACGATTTACAAAGAGGAATCAAAAGTCATTTATCCTCCCGTTGATGTTGAACGCTTTACCGTAGACCCTGCCGTAGGGCGGGATGATTTCTATCTCTGCGTGTCTGCCCTGGTACCCTATAAGCGTATCGATGTTATCGTGGAGGCATTTAATGCTCTACACGATAAAAAGTTAATTATCGTAGGCGATGGTAATTCGCGAAGAGAATTGGAAAAAAAGAGAATATCTGATAATATACTATTCTTAGGATGGGTCGGGCACAATGACCTTTTAGCGCTTTATCGGCGCGCAAAAGCCTTCATTTATGCGGCAGAAGAGGATTTTGGTATCGCACCCCTGGAAGCCCAGGCAACAGGAACGCCGGTCATAGCGTATGGTAAAGGCGGAGTTTCCGAAACGATAGTGCCTTTAAACGGCGCGTTCAAGAATAGTGATCCCACGGGATTATTTTTCTTTGAGCAGAAATCCGAAGCGTTGATCGATGTGATTAATGAATTCGAGAAAAATATGCACCAGTTCTCTTCTTTACCGATACGCCAGAACGCATTGCGTTTCTCACGGGAGACTTTTAAGAATACTATCAGAAATTTTATTGAGCAGAGGATGGGAAAGCTTTGACAATGATGAAATTGCGTAAAAAACGACTTACGACATTATTCTCCGGCCTCTTGATCGTCAACGACTTTCTCATGGTCCTATGTGCCTTCGCTCTTTCCTACTGGTTGCGTTTTTACTCGTCTTTTTTTGCCAACCCCTTAGGAATCCCTTCCCGTCAACAATATATCTTTCCCGCACTATTTACGGCGATAGTCCTCATC
>JAQUOR010000281.1 GCA_028717025.1 Candidatus Omnitrophota bacterium
GGTTACAGTTATCAGTGTGTAACTGATTACCATAAACGAATACCAGAATTAATACACAGATAATCGCAGATTGAGAGCAGATGATCGCAGATTTTAAACAGCAAGCTTTTATTAATTTCAATCAGTTTCTATAAATTTCTCTATGTCTAACATCTGTGATTGTCTGTTTTGTTATCTGTGATCATCTGCGTAAGCCGAATGAAGTGAGGCGATATGAATGAATTCGATACGGTAATAGGCTTAGAGGTCCACGTTCAGCTTAACACTCTTTCTAAGATTTTCTGTTCGTGTTCTACGAAGTTTGAAAATCCGCCGAATACTAATATTTGTCCTGTTTGCTGCGGCTATCCCGGGGTACTTCCTGTTTTTAACAAGCGCGCACTCGAGCTTGCGATAAGGGTGGCGCTTTCCCTTAAGTGTAAAATAAATAAAAAAATATATTTCGAAAGAAAGAATTATTTTTACCCTGATTTACCAAAAAATTACCAGATATCTCAATATAAAATGCCTTTGGGTGAAAACGGAGAGCTTGCCTTGCGTACAGGAAGAACAATAGGCATAACGCGGGTTCATCTTGAAGAAGATGCCGGAAAGCTTATCCATAAAGAAAATTATTCCTTAGTTGATTTAAACAGAACGGGTACGCCTCTTTTAGAGATAGTTTCAAATCCGGACATCACAAATCCCCAGGAAGCCTTTGATTATCTTACCTGTCTTAAACTTGTCTTGCAATATATAGGCGCATCAGAATGCAACATGGAGAAAGGAAGCTTACGCTGTGATGCCAATATATCTTTAAAAAACAAAGGATCGTCTGCGCTTGGAGTAAAAGTAGAGCTTAAGAATATGAATACTTTTAAAGGCGTAAGAGATGCTTTGGAATATGAAGTAGCCCGGCAGGAGAAAGCCTTAAATGCCGGCGAAAAAATTTTTCAGGAAACGCGCCTTTGGGATGGAGATAAACAAAAAACCGAGGTGATGCGCAGCAAGGAAGAAGCTCATGACTACCGTTATTTTCCGGAGCCCGACCTTTTAGATTTTCTTGTCGAAGAAGAATTTATAGAAAAAGAAAAGCCATTCGTAAAAGAACTTCCGCACGATAGGCACAAAAGGTTTCTTGATACATACAAGCTTCAGGAGCCTGATACGGATGTTTTGATATCAGAGAAATTTATCGCGGATTATTTCGAAGAGGCAGTAAAAGAATTCAATGAGCCTAAAAAAATATGTAATTTTATTATCGGGCCATTTTTGGAGCAGGTAAATACGTTTCCTGACAGGTTTCAATCGGTGAAATTGAGCCCGCAAAATTTTTCAAAGATTGTGAAGTATTTTTCTACCGGGCTCCTGAACAATTTAGCAGCCAAAAAAGTCCTTGTTCTTAGCATCAATAATAATAATGACGTAGATGAAATTATTAAAAAAGAAGGGCTTTCCCAGGTATCCAACGAATCTGAGCTAAAAGGGCTTGTTGAAGAAGCAATAAAGGAAAACCAGAAAGCCGTAAAAGAATATATGGACGGAAAAGAACAGGCGATAATGTTTCTTGTCGGCAGCGTGATGAAAAAGACTAAAGGCAAAGCTAATCCAAAAGTGGCCAAGGAGCTGCTTGAAAAAACGCTTAAAGGTTAAGTTACGGATTATAAATTTTGACAATACGGATATCCATTGATAGGATGAAATAATTTATCCCACCTCCGCTGTATGCACTGCAAATTTTCATTAAAAATTTGCAGTGGCTCCGGTGGGATTAATTCGGCTACCACCTCGCGCTACGCCTTACGGCTTGGGTTTGGTGAAGCCTCATTAAGGAGGTAAAGACATATGCGAAAGAAAATTTTATTGAGCGTGTTAATAGCTGTGTTTGTATGCGTGGGTATTTTTTCTTATTATCACAAAGTTTCAATTGCTAAAGAGCGCGAAGACAATTTTTATAAAGTGCTGGATGTGTGTGCGGAAGCTCTTGCTGTGATTGAAAAAAAATATGTAGAAGACAAGCCGCCGCACGATTTAATTTATGGGGCACTGGACGGCTTGCTTGCCTCGCTGGATTCTTATAGCGAATTTTTAAGCCCCGATGAATACAGAGAGCTCTTGGTAGATACAGAGGGTAAATTCGGTGGCCTTGGCATTGAAATTACCATACGCGATACGTTGCTTACGATAGTTTCTCCCATAGAAGATACCCCTGCATGGATCGCCGGGCTTAAACCCGGAGACATCATCGTTAAGATAGATGGAAAGGTAACAAAAGGGATTACGATAACCGAAGCCGTAAAAAAACTAAGAGGAGACCCTGGTACAAAGGTTACCCTTACTGTGCTTAAAGAAAAAGACAAAAAGCTTGAGGATGTTACTTTGGTGCGAGCCATAATAAAAATAAAGGACATTAAACATGCCGAGATATTGGAAGATAGCATAGGCTATATAAGAATAGCGGAATTCAGGGAAAACACCGCAAGGGATTTAGATAAAGCCTTACAGGAATTAAATAAGAAAGGGCTTAAGGCAATAGTGATAGATGTCAGGAACAATCCGGGAGGCTTACTTGAGTCGGCGATTGATGTAACAAGCAGGTTTCTGGAAACTGACAAAGTCGTTGTT
>JAQUOR010000282.1 GCA_028717025.1 Candidatus Omnitrophota bacterium
AATCCTATTTAGGTTAGAGGTTAGCGGTTCAAGGTTAGGGGAGACGTTTAAAACCTATAACCGTAAACCTAAAACCTATACCATAAGCTGAAAGCTGATGGCTGTGAGCTAATAGCTGTCAAAGGAGACATCGAATGAGGAAAAAGTCAAATGCATACAAAGTTGACGATGAGAACATAAACAATCTGATACATGAGCTAAGCACGAAATCCTGCTCGATTGAGAATGAAGCATTCTTGCGGGAAATCTATGTCAGCGTCGTTAAATTAGGTATGGAGGTATGCGATAAGGGTGATCTTAAGCTCGTCAATGACGCGCTTAAAGAACTACGCTATTCGTTTAAAATATTTTCTCCTCACAGAAATGTCAGAAAAGTAATCATATTCGGTTCGGCAAGAGCAAAAACTACATCTTCCGAATATAAAATGGCCGAGGAATTCGCGCAGAAACTGACCGCGAAAGGTTACATGATAGTTACCGGCGGCGGCCCCGGGGTGATGGAGGCCGGCAATAAGGGCGCGCGCGCAGGCAGGGAGTTTGCGCTTAACATACGCCTTCCCTTTGAACAAAAACCCAATCCCTACATTTCCGAAAAGAACAAATTGATCAATTTTAAATACTTTTTTACGCGGAAACTGATATTTGTGAAAGAAACCGATGCTACCGCGCTTTTCCCGGGCGGATTCGGCACTAATGACGAGGGCTTTGAGGTACTTACCTTGATGCAAACCGGAAAATGCCGGCCAAGGCCACTGGTGCTTATGGAACCCCAAGGTTCGACTTACTGGGCCGATTGGCGGCGCTTCGTTAATAACCAGTTGATAAAAAACGGATACGCCAATAAAGAGGATTTAAAAATTTTCTGTACGGCACACACCGCTGACGAGGCAATTGCATATATTGATAATTTCTATAAAGTGTATCATTCTTTGCGCTATGTCCAAGGCGTAACCGTTATACGTTTAAACAGGATAATCAGTCAGGAAAAACTTAAACTATTGAATCGGAAGTTTAAGGACATCTTAACCGGCGGTGAAATCAAAATGTCGGCTGCCTTAAAGGAAGAAGTGGATAAAGGAGAATTTCCCGAGCTGCCAAGGCTGGTGATGCATTTCAACATGCGCAGCTACGGAAGGCTTTGCGAGTTAGTCAATATGATCAATCAGGCAGATTAGCCTTGCGTATAGAGAAAGATTAGAAATTACGGATTGGCAAACTGATTATCGATTGCGGATTATTAATTATTAATATCAACAAGGAGAATATGGCAAAAAAATGTAAAAGATGCAAAGTTCCTCTGGAAGGATTTATGTACCGCTGGATAGCCCTAAAGCTATTTGGCGTAAAACCGTCGGCCAAAGACCCGCAGCTGTGCAATAAGTGCGATGATAAACCCGGATGACCAATCCACATTATTTTTAAAAACGAGGAAGAGAATGAAGAGAGGAAAACTTTTTCCGGTCAATATTTTTTGTTTTTGCGCGTTGTTGCTTGGTCTGCCGTTTTCTTTATCCGCGCAAGAGCAATTCGAATTTTCTTCATTGCCCTATAAAAAATCTGCGCCGGCTGAACTATATTTTTTAAGCTATATCGAAAAAGCGGCATGGGACAACGAAGGTCTTATTGTATATGGAACGGTCAGCGCAAATTGCGCCCATCAATCTTTCCGGGGTAAATACAGGATTAACAACAAAAACTTAAAACTTTTTGTTTTAACGCCGCCCAAGCTTACGGCTGCGGCTTCATGTAATTGTCATTTTCCGGTAATTTTTAAGCTAAAAGGGCTTAAAAAGGATGATTACAACGTTGCTTTTTTTGCATTCAATAAAGATCCCGATAGTTTTAAATTACTTTCTGACGGAAGAATCGTTGATGCCTGCTCGGAAAGTCCAACGTATGATTGCTATGTTAAACATCTTGACGGCAATAGAATCGAAAAAAACGAATCAACTACGGAAAAAGAAGTCATTACTTTCGGAAAAGACGAGTATAAAAAAATCGCGCAAAAATACCCTCAGTTTTTAACACTCTTTAAAAAACATACGACCCTATATACGCCCCGGTGCCGCCGTTATCATTTTGATCTTATCAGGAAATGGCTGAATTATCGCGGTAACGCGATTGAGTGCAGGGCATGCGCCGTTTCGGGTACTTTTGGAGAGCCCGGCGCCGATTTTGAGCAGGTAGTGAAAAAGACTATCGCGCGCTGGCAACAAGACTACGGTCCGGATTCGCTTGCCGCAGAATTATCAAAGAAGCTGGGCGTAGAAGTCACCTATATTAACGATAATCGCAGCAGGATGCGTTTCAGTTTAAATGGAGAAGTTTTTTTCTATAACAGCAGAAACGGTTCTATTGAGTTGAAGAACCAGCTGTGTTTAGTGTTTAAATATAAGGATCGGGCGCTTTCTATCGAAAAAATCACAAAAGAAGATCTTTATGCCCGGGTAGAAACAGCAAAGAAATTTCACGATATTCTTGGCGGCGATACGAGGATAGATTTTAAGACATTGAGTTGTATTTATGCCGATTATGATGAAATAAAAGGTATAGCGAGCTTTGAAGGAAATATCAAACCCGACAAAGAGAAG
>JAQUOR010000283.1 GCA_028717025.1 Candidatus Omnitrophota bacterium
CACCAGACTCCCCTGCATTGCGGCATTCACATCAAGAACTTTCTCTTCTTCTCTTCTTTTCATCATGCGTCTCACCTCCTTAAATTTTACGACGTTCGTCGTGAAATTTAATCCCGCAGCGCTCCGAGTTAAATTCCGTAGCCAAAGGCTTAAGGAATTTAACCGGTATACGGGCGCAAGGGATAATGAGCGACCGCTTAAAAGTATCGCCCATGCGTTCAAAAAACATCACGCACCTTGTTTGGTGCGTATCGTTATTCTCTCTGAAGCCTATGCTCTAACCACTTTAATAACGCAAGCGTTATCACGGTAATCATGGTCGTCGCAAATGCTGCACTTAAGAAACCACAGCCAACAGCTAAGCCGATTGCCGAGCTTACCCACACACTTGCCGCGGTAGTAAGCCCTTTGATATCTTTTCCTCCGCGCATAATCGTGCCGGCGCCAAGAAATCCAATACCCGTGACAACGCCGGCTGCAATGCGTCCGGGATCGACAGGCGCAGCGCCCTTATACATGTCATATATATAGATAGAAACAAGCATGATCAACGTGGAACCAACGCATACTAAAATGTGCGTACGCAGACCCGCGCTGCCGCCTTTTCTCTCCCTTTCCAGGCCTATAGCGCTGCCTAAAACAAAGGCGAGCAATAACCGCTGCCAGACAACGAAAGTTTCATGTGTCATGTAATTCATTAATTTGCCTCTGGTTCAAGCCCCAAGGAACTGCGTATACTTTTTTTATTATACAGGTAAAAGCCCAATCCTGCAACTATCCCTGCGTTATCGGTCGTATACTCGAAAGGAGGTATTAAAAATTGCAAATTCGCGCTCGCACGTGCGCTAAGTTTACGCCGCAGAGAGCGGTTTGCGATAACGCCGCCGCCGCAGACTACCCGGCGCACTTTCAATGTGCGGGCTGCCTCAAGCACGGTCGATACGATAGTATTCAATACTATTTCCTGGAAAGAAGAAATAAGCCCTATCATTGTAGCCCTATCCAACGACTTTTGTTTTTCTAATTCCAGTTTCTTATACACAAGCGCGGTTTTTATGCCGCTAAAACTTAAATCAAAGCCGATTTTCCCGCACTTAAAGGAAAAATCATTTTTGTGAGCCGCGTTAAAAAGACGGTCGATCGCGGGTCCGCCCGGGTAACCTAAACCATATGCCTTGGCGACCTTATCGAAAACCTCGCCACAGGCATCATCCCGGGTTTTTCCGATAAGCGAAATTTTAGTAAAATCTTTTACGTAATAGATCTCGGTGTGCCCTCCTGAAACAACCAGACCTAAAAAAGGAAATTCTATCGGGTGTGCGTTATTTAAAAAAGGAGCAAAGATGTGAGCATGGAGATGGTTGACCCCTATGAAAGGTTTGCGAAGGCTTAAAGATAAGGCTTGCGCAAAATTAAGGCCGACCACCAGCGCTCCGATAAGACCGGGCGTATGCGTTGCCGCAATCAGATCGATCTGGTTCAAAGAAACTCCTGCTTGGGTAAGTGCGTGCCGGGTAACCTTGTCTATATTTTTTAAATGCAGGCGGGTGGCGATCTCGGGTACCACTCCTCCGTATTTGGCGTGCTCCCGTAACGAAGAAATGGTCACATTGGAGAGAACCCGGTAGTTTTTTAAAACCGCGCACGAGGTTTCGT
The DNA here is from genome assembly GCA_028717025.1 of Candidatus Omnitrophota bacterium. GTDB lineage: Bacteria > Omnitrophota > Gorgyraeia > Duberdicusellales > 4484-171 > JAQTOI01. The sequence continues at coordinate 1,657 of JAQUOR010000283.1, forward strand.
CGCAGGAAGTCTCGATGCCTAACGTATACATGGCTGATTGTGGTTGTTCGTTACCGTTCCTCTTCGTCACTGTTGCTTATTTTCCGTTGTGTGTGCCGAGCACCAAAAGCCCTTTAAGCAAATCGATTGCCCGCACAATTTGAATGTCCTTTTTGTAATTAAAATCTCCCTCTTTGTTTTCTACTGTTTCGAAAACAGCCTCTTCTTTTTTATTGTTATTATTGTTTTTGTTTTCTTCTTCGGAAACTACGATGTCGGGCACTATCCCTTTTTCATGGATGCTGATTCCCTTGGGTGTATAGTATCGTGCCGTCGTAAGTCTCAGCGCCGAGCCGTCGGAAAGAGGGATAACGCTTTGCACCGAACCTTTACCAAATGTAGTTTCTCCAATCAAAACCGCACGGTTATGCTCACGCAGCGCGGCGGCGACGATTTCGCTGCCCGAGGCGCTTCCTTTGTTTATCAGTACGACAATGGGGATGTCGAGATACTTGTTTTTTTCTGCGGCGGCTTTATATACCTCTTCTTTTTCGCTGCGCGACTGAGTAGAGACAACCGTTTTGCCCTCAGTAAGAAATAGGCTCGCTACTTCAACTGCCGAATCAAGCAGTCCCCCGGGGTTATTCCTCACATCGACGATCAAACCCTTAAGACCGTTTGTCTTTAACGCCAGGAGTGCGGTTGCTAAATCCTTTGACGTTTCCGCTCTGAACTCGGCAATCCTTACGTAACCGATACCGTTTTCAAGAATCAGGGATCGCGTGATATCTTGTATCTTGATGATTGCCCGCGTCATGGTAATATCTTCGACCTTTCTGTTTTTTTCCCGTAAAATGGTCAACACAACAGTGGTGCCGGGCGTTCCGCGCATTTTTTTCACTACTTCGTTTAAGGTAGTCCCTTTGGTGACTTTACCGTCGACTTTAACGATAATA
>JAQUOR010000284.1 GCA_028717025.1 Candidatus Omnitrophota bacterium
CGAAGTCGGACTCATCGTGCCAGATGAGTATCTGATACTTGGTGGTAAAAGCGCCCGTATACCCGATGTCGTCGATTACTTTCTGGTAGACGAGGCGTGCTTTTGCGCCGACTTCTTCCGCTAATGCGTAATCGGAGGCGTAGACCAAGAACCGACCGTCGAAGTATTTTCCTTTCAGGCCGCGGGATTCAAACTGGGCATAAAGGCAGACGGGAGAAAAAGAAAAGGCTAAAGAAAAAAATAAAAAAATGAAGAAACGCTTCACCGGAAAGAATTGTAAATTTTTTAGTTCTTCGAACCTTTTTCCAGAAGATCGAGAATTTTATTCACTCGTTCGACGAGCGGTATGAGCGTATCTCCCTTGCGCAATGTAATGCGCAGAGAACGATTACCCTGCACAATTTGATCCAATATGCCTTCTATGCGCGATAACGCTCCGAAACCGCGGTGCAGGATGAAAGTAAGAGAAATTAAAAAAATTACCACGATGGCTCCGAAATTAAGCTGGTATGCCAGATACGCCAACTCGGAAGTAACAAGGTTTTGGCCGGTCTCGATCATTTTTATCGAAAGATAGGCGTTAATGCAAAACGACAGGATAACCAGCAGCACAACAGCTTTTAAGAACTTAAACCGCGCGGGTGCGTGAAGAGGTGAAACTATCCTTCTTTTTTCCTGCATATTCCCTCCTTTAATGAGTAGATGCGGATACCTGCGCCTGCCTACCGGCAAGACAGGGATATCGACGCGGATTTACGTTGATTTTTTCCGCGTTGTTCCGTCCGTCTTCGGCGAGATCTCGTCTTTAGTTTAAGCTGAGCGGACGTATAACTCCGCTTTATTCCGCCTCTAACTTCTCATTTTAATTGGTTGAGCATATCCCGATACTGCCCGTAATATTGCCCTATCCCTTTAAGCGATTTCATAAGCATTATCCATAATATATAACTGACTATTACTACGACAACAGTCACGATTATCTTTACGTTGCGCGTTAAACTCGGCTTAAGCCAGACTAACGGCAAGGCTAAAGGGCCGACGCATAAAAAAGCAATAACAAGGGAAGAAGTAGTTAGATACCACTTTTCTTGTGAGGGCGCGGCAACAGAGATCTTTGGAGAAAGGAATTCTCCGCAAAAACGGCATTTTACTGCTTCATCCTGGATACTTTCCGCACAATAAGGACATTTCTTCATAAACAGCTATCAGCTCACAGCTGTCAGCTTTCAGCTCTAAGAAATATAATCTATATTTTAGCTGATAGCTGATGACTGTAAGCTGTTAGCTTATTATTATACCCGAAAAAAATGCTTTGAGTAGGGAATTTAGGAAACTCTATCGATCTTCAACCCATAGTTTTCAGCTTAAAAAATTTAAAAGCTGATGGCTGTTAGCTGAGAGCTTATTTAAGCTGCTCTATATTGAGATTGTTAATCCAATATTTCCGCAGCGATCATCGATGGACAAGCAGGAAAGATCTTGATATAAACTCTGTATTTTTCTTCGCCATACGCTGATCTCTTAACGTTTCGTTGCGCATCGCCAATGTGAAAGCCAAAAGAGTCAACCGGACTATGGACAAGAATCTCATATGTATCTTTTTTGAATTCCCCTTTTATTATGTTATCGATTTTCAATGTAACCAGCCATCGTAAGTCTAAATCGTCAAGCGCTGCATCTATAGTCTTATATTTGCTAAGGTCTCCCTCGAATGCATTACAGGTATTTCCTTTAAATACTGCAACATCGGTAATGGTCCCTTCAAATATCCTATCGGCCTGTTGTTGAAATTGCGCACGCTCCTGCTCTGCATAGCGCTTTAGATGTTCTTTGGCCGCGTCTTGGCCCTGGTCTTTAGAATATCCTGCCGCAGCATTTATTGATAAAATAAGAAACACAAACGCGCCGATGGCTAGTCTTGATTGCCTTTTCTTTTCCATACTGCTCCTTTTTTTGAGCTGATAGCTTCTGCATTAGTATACTACAGAAATAAAAACCTTTTGAAGATGATTTGCGGGGACTTCAGAGAGCCGGTGCGACAAAAGCAGAAATTATATTTTACCGAGAATACTTAATCGGCCGTTATCACTGCGGACAGTCACCCCATGATGAAAGCTTAAAAGATAGGCGTGCCCGATATCGAATACTTTGGAAGAATAGGTACATAAAGCCGTTACTTTTGTTGTGTGGATCTTTTTCTCTACCGCTTGTTCATACGAGAGCGCCTTTTCCCAATCTTCGGGGTTAACCCAGGAACCATCTCCGCACACCCATAATCCCTCAAACCCTTTTGCTAAAACGTCTTCTTCTTTCCTGCTCCACTTATCCAGCATTTCCTCGGGGTTAAAAACGTGGGACGCCCCATACCACTGGGCGCATTCTAATATTTCGAACTGGCCTTTCTCTACACAGGCATCTATATTCGGGATTTTTTTCCTCAACGCGCTAAGCGCATTTTCAACCCCCCAATGAGGCAAAATAACCCACATGCAAAAATTATTATTCTGGAGCGCTTGAGTAAAAAAGGGGGCTACTAAATCCAGGTAATCTTCTTCGGTAGTATAGTACAGGCAGGAATGATTCATTAT
>JAQUOR010000285.1 GCA_028717025.1 Candidatus Omnitrophota bacterium
CTTCTTCCAATTTTTTCAAAGTAGTGTCGAGTTGCTCACCCAGCCATGATCTCCCGTACTTGGCTGTAATGACCCTTTGTTCCATATCGCTTTTTACAAATTCTTCTGCCCAGGTATTGGCAATTTTAGTAATTTTTAAAGGGTCCTTGCCCCTGACAACAAAAAAAACAATATTGCTGCCTGCACGGATATCTATCTTTACCATGGCAAGGATCGTCTTAACGGGGTCAGCGGAACCGATGAATTCTTCATCGCTTGATAAATTTAATTTTTTTATAACTCGTTCACCCACGATACGAGACACAAGAAGGTTCATCTGATCCTCTTTTGACGGAGCGCCTCCTTTGTAAATAACCTCTTCTTTTCCGGTTACCTTGGGAATATCCATTTTAAAAAGGAGTTTGGATGTAGTTTCGTATACTTTTGGCGTGGAAAAGCTCATGAAGGCAACGATGACAGGGATTATGACAACGCATGCGATTATTATCCACATGCGTCGCAATACGATATCGAGATAATCTTTAATCGTCAGTTCTCGTATTTCCGGAGGTGGTATCATTATTTAATTTTTTTTAGGCGGTCTTGCGATTGTCGCCTGCGTTACGTGTGCTGCCTATAGCCAGCTTTCAGGCACAACTATGATATCTCCATCTTCCAAAAGTATGTCCCTGGTCTTGTCCCCTGTCTTTAGAATGTGCCCCACAGGAACTTTAATGGTTTTTTTAGTTTTTCCTTCACCGCGGATCACCCTGGTGCCGTTACTATTCGCTACATCGGTGAAACCGCCGGCAAGGCTGATTGCATCCGTCACGGTCATGTCTTTGGTATACGGAAAACTTCCCGATTTTCTTACTTGACCGAACACGGAAATATTTTTATAAAGATTAACGACGATTCTGTCTTCTTCCTTCAGGAAAAAATTTTCTTTTTTATCTTGTGCTAAATCTAAAACATACTCTTTTTTTGTTCCGTTTTCTTCCCTGGTAACGATTACCTTCCCGAGGTTAGCGTTTTCCAATGCGCCTCCCGCCAAAAAGGTAATAGCGTCAAAGGGGGTCAAATCTATTTTTTCCAGTTTAAATACGCCCGGGCTCCTCACGGCTCCCACAACATACACTGAGCCGTATTTCTCGACTATAATCTTATCGAGGGGCTGCAAGTAAAAATCTTTTCCATGGACCTCCAGATCTATTACATATTCTTTAATGGGTTTTGGTTCTTTTGGATCCTTATATACCCTGATAACTTTTATCCTGGATTGATTCGCATTTTCTTTTAAGCCGCCGGCAAGAACGATAACATCGACAAGCGTAAGAGCACCTTTAAGTTCGTAGCTTCCCGGCTGATTTACTTCTCCAAATACATAGACCTTGCCATGCTCTTCTATAAAAACGCTGACTTGGGGATTGAGCAAATAGCCTTTTTTTAAAAGCCCTTCTATTTTTTTAGCGACCTCATCGGCCGTAAGCCCTGCGACCTCGATTTCACCCAAAAGCGCATACCGCACCGTTCCTTCATCGGAAACCTTAACGGTCACGCTCAAGTCCGGTTCCCCGTATACTGAGATTTGTAATGTATCGTAGGCGGTTATTTTATACGTGGGAACGAGGGAACGCTCAGATTGTGTTGCCGGTTGCTCATTTGTCCCCTCTAACTCTTCCGGAAAAAAAGAGCTTGATGATTCTTTCACCGGCACAAAGGTTGAAGCTGTCTCAGCCTGCATTTCTTCCTTTTGCTGATAGGGGGTGTAGGCAATACTCACCTTGGAGTCCAGAAAATAATATCTTTTAAAAAGCTCTGCCATTTGCTGCTCCGCTTCGCTTACGCTTAAACCCTTAAGGTTTATTTCTCCTAAAAGCGGATATCTAATTGTTCCCTTATCGGAAACCGTTACTGTCCTGTTTAAATCCGCCTGGCCTTCGACAGAAATTTTTAACGTATCTTTGGACTTAATCCCTCCGGATGCAGCATCCTGCTGACCATGCGTATTTAAAACGCAGAGAGCAAGAAAAAGAATCGATAAAATAAATGTTCTTTTCATTAGAATTGCCTTGTTACCTTCAATGATACAGTTTGATCTCGATACGTTGCGGTTTCTTCCGATGATGAATTATACTTATACGTGTATTCGGCACTGACCCCCAAATTGTACCGCATGGCGTAGGAGGCCAATAATCCCCCTTCATACAAATCGTCTCTTCTGCCCGAAGAATACCCGTAATTCGTAAATCCAAAATGCCAACCAAACTTCAAACGGCTGTTGAACGGCGGCAGATAGTTCGAGTACAATTTGAATTCGTTAGTTTCAACGTATGTTTCATCCACATACATTGTTGACTCCAGATTTCTGCTCGCTTGAATCATATGAAAAAGACGCTGGCTCATTTGATAATCGAGCTGGATCTTTTCGGTATCTGAGCTGATCGTTCCTCCCACATGCATTTTTTTACTCTGGTAACCAAATTTTGCAACGCCATCGATTTTTGAGGAAAGCCTTCCTTTGACACCCACCCAATAGGTATTAGTGACACTGTCGCTGCCGGTGTCCTCCCTTTCCGGATACCTATCGATTTCGTACTCATA
>JAQUOR010000286.1 GCA_028717025.1 Candidatus Omnitrophota bacterium
CTACAACGCCGTCCATGGCAGCTGCCAATATCGGTACTGCAAATTTTTTCCCGTTAAATTCCCATGACGTATCAACTTCTTCCGGGTTTATAGTGATCTTTCCCGGAACAAGCGCTATTTCATCAAACCCATAACATCTGCGTGCGCGTTTTCCTATGCCGATCCAATCAGCCATGATAAACCTCCGTTTTTAAAATTTCCCGGATGCCCCATCATCCGGCAGTCTATTGATCATATGTACTACCCGTTAGCGGTGACCGACATGCTCAAGAAATCTTCCAGAAGGGCATTTCTACCCTGCGCGTCGAGTATCCTGTGTGAAAAAGCAGGAAATGCTCCTCCTAAAAGGTAATCCGCAAAACAGGACGCCTGTGCGGCTGCATCCTGATCATTGAACGCATAAAAAAAATCATCCTCAAGGTCATTACGACCGGCGTCGCCTAAAAAATGGACCCCTTCAAACTCGGTAAAGAAAATATCCTTTATTTTTACTTCTTCTTCAAAAAAATCCCGCGCGGGCTTAAAGCCGCTGTCAATAAAGACCAGTTGCGAAGAAAAAACTTTTAAAGGTGCTATTTTTACCGCCTTGACCATCCCCTCGCCGATAGCCTCTTCGATCTGCGAATTATTATAAAGCGTTATGTTTTTTCCCTGCAGGAAAGACGTAACCCGGTCTTTGTACTCTCCCAGAAATTCCCATGTGCCGGTAACGACTTTTACCTCCTTACCCAAGGAGCGCAACGCACACGCAAGGCGTAAGCCGACCATCGTTGAGACATTGACCGTGGCCTCCGCGGATATTTTCAATAAATCTTTCAATGCGCGCGGCTCTATGTCGGCGCAATAAAAAAACCCTTCACGGTGATCGCCTTTGATTGAGAGCTGTCGCGAAACCGTTCCTGTTGCAATAACAAGCGTTTCAAAATCAAGCGAATCTCTGTCTTTGCAATAAATCTTTTTACGCGCCGGGTTTATTTTTTCCACGCGGGCTTGGATGAATTCAACGTTCATCTTTGAACATAATTCAGGCAGGTCAATGCGCCGGGCAAAAGAAAGTGCGGAGATTACTTCTCTTTTATTGAAATGACAAAGCTCTTTATCAATAAGCGTAATTTTTATGTCCGGGATCTTTTCTTTAAGCTTCCCTATCAGCGCCAGCCCCGCTACGCCTGCGCCCAAAACCGTTATATGTTTCATATCGTAGGTATCCTTATTGTTTGTGCCGATACGTCACAGCGTTAAGCAAATTCTTAAAAAGAAAAACGGTTGTTAACCTGCCTACTCCTCCGGGAACAGGAGTAATGAACAAAGCTTTTTTCCGAGCTTCCTTAAATTCTATGTCGCCGGTAATTTTACCATCGCATTCAGCTGTTCCCACATCGATAATGACGGAGCCTTTCTTTATCCATGAACCCCGTATGATAGAAGGTTTTCCAACAGCGGAAATTACTATGTCTGCATGTCCGATATGAAACGGGAGCCGTTGCATTTCGTACGTCGCAATATGCGTAATAGTAACAGTAGCGAAATTTTTCGCCAGCAATAACGCCAGGGGCTTACCGATAATCGTAGAAAAACCCACGATGGCGATTTCCTTACCATAGATATTTATTCCTGTATGTTTCAATAATTCCAGGACACTTAATGCGGTAGGAGAAACAAAGAGAGGTTCTCCCAGGCAAAGCATACCTAAATTATACGGGCAGACGCCTTCGATATCTTTTGTACAATCAACGGATGAAAAAATTACGCCTTCATTCCATCGTGCCGGAAACGGCTTGTTAACGATAATACCGGCAACATGTATATCGCGGTTAAGCTTCTTTATTTTTTTAACCGCCTCCTCCTGGGATACATTCTCTTTCAATGAGATAAACCGATATTCTACGCCGATATCTTTCGCGAGGCGTTGCTGCGAAGCAAGATACACCTGCGCCGGATAGTTTTTCCCCACCACTACCGAGGCAAGCGTTATCCGGCGCGAAAACGAACTTACCTGTTTTTTAAGTTCTTTTTTCAACGTCTCGCATATCGGTTTCGCTTCTAAAATCTTTGCCATCATCGTCTACCTAAATATGTTTTAAATATTTTTACAAACCTGCTGGGTTTACCAAATATGGCATCGTTCGCTTCAAGATTATGCAGACAACCACGCAACGCAAGCTGCAAGCACTCAACACCGATATAAAAGTCGCTTACTATATTCTTTTTTATACCAGATTCTACTTCTTTGGCAAGCAGAAATGCTTTTTGACAGTTGCATCCGGTGTTTACGACGATCTGCTCGCTCTTTTTAATGAGTTTTTTACGTGCGGCCGGCCCGGCAGCCATGAGGGCCTTAAAAACTTTACCATCGAGGTCAACGTAGGGTAAGACCTTATAACGTAAAAGGCTCAAGTCCTTTACAACGCTACGCATACGCTTGGCTTGAAGGTTTTCTTCTTTGGGACAAGAATAGCGTATTGCCTTCTCAAGCAAACTTGTTCCCATGCAGAAAATCAAACAAATCGCGCTTCCTCCGCCGGGTGCAGGCTT
>JAQUOR010000287.1 GCA_028717025.1 Candidatus Omnitrophota bacterium
ATGCGCAGGTGCTAAGAAATATAGCTTGTCCGATATTCGTAACAGAAGGGACTTTGGCTATTCGGCAAAGGCTTCAAAACATAGGCACGGAGCTTATAAAGGCATTAAGATCGCGTTTAGGGGTTCCGAGCTTAGAATTAGCCATAGTGGTAGAGACGGGCTCAGTGCTTAAAGGCTATGCGCATGAGAATTCCGATATAGATTATGCTTACGTTATTATTTTTAGAAGAGATTCAAAACTTCTTTTAAACGTCCGGGAAAAGACCGATAGCAAAGAAGAAATAACAAAGTCAGGTCTTGATGCCACGCTTATCGTTGCCGACGAACTTACCACAGCAGGGATGTACACATTGTTTTTCTACCCCATGATGTTCTGCACGTTTGCGCAATTAATTGAATGCTGGAGGGCAGAGTTTGTCAGCAGGTTAGAGGCTTCCGATCAGCAGGCGTCAGGAGGGTGGGACGAGGTTGTGAAATATTCTAATCGCTACATAGATTTTGATTTTAGCGGCATTATCGATTATGAGATAAGTGTCGTTCGTGAAAGGAAAACTTTACTTGATGCGCTTAGGTCTTGCGGAATCGATGCAAGCAGCAATAGCGCGCTTATCAGGTTCATTGAGGAAAGAAGAGCGTTAACGCGTTTACCTTCGTTCTCAGAAATGACGGTAATATATAAAACAATTCCTTTTTCCGTACGTCAAGAGGAATATGCCGCTGGTTTATGGAATTGGGCGGCTTTACCGAGGCAAGAACAATTAAATTCTCCTTATCGGCCCGTTTGGGGTGAGGATAGTTTACTCGGGCATACCAGTGTTTCTTATTCACCGGGAGTTTATGCTTGCATGTTTGACCAAATTAACCGCGCGTTTCCTCCGGCAAAAACAACAGAGGAAAGCCGCAAAAGGCAAACAGCATGGGAAGCCCTACAAATAAAGTGGAACCTTATCAGCGTAGAAGCAGCAATGACCCTTGCGGGTATTGCGCGCCGCGATTTGCCGGAAACTCTCTACGTTGATGCATATATACGACAAGAATCGTTGCCCGGGGTGCCGGCTGGATTGCAAAAGTATCTTTTCGTGTTGGATGGAGCCTTTAGAGGCATGAGGGAGGCATTAGATAATTTTAATAGGAAAAATAGGCCGTATGATCCTGTACATCCAAATTTTTTACATCCTGCGTGGTTGCGGGGCCTTATTGATGATAAGTCCGTTGATAATGGAGGATCAGAGCATTTTAAATTGCCAGAGTCATATGATGATTTTACAAAGCTTATTGTTCACGTTAAAGAATTTAGCCCCGATCAAGTTATTGCTTTTTTAAACGCAATTACGCAGTTGTTAATAAATGGCAAGGTGCCGCGCAATAGAGTTAAGCATGTGTTCTACACTATAGAGAGAGTATTTCGTATTGCCGGCGATGAGCCATTGGAGGATAGTCTCGATGAAGCTTTAGAAAGGTTGCTTGATGCCATAAAAGATCTTCTCTTATCGCGTACAGAGGTGGCGGAACTTTCTCTGCTGCAGGGTAAATGGATATACTTTCTGAGCATGTTATTTGCCGGTATAGACACCCAGGATACTCTTTCGCGTATGGAAAATAGCCTTGCAGATCTTGGGGATAGCGATACTCTTGCGGAGCGGCTTGTGCGGTTTCAAGAGATTGTCTGGCAATGCGAAAGCGAATTATTAGATATTGTAGAATATTGCACCAATGCGGTGGAGAGCGGCTTTGATGAAAAGAATTCCGAAACAATCGTTCAAATGCTTGTGCAAATAAACAATGAACATTCTGGTATTGCGATTGACAGTGATGATGCATCATTGATACTTACTCGTTTTATATCAATGTTAGCAAGAAGAGATGAGGATAGCGATTCTTTGGACAACGGAGGAGTATCCAAAAATGTTCTACCGTTTCAAAGGATCGATTATGAGCATGACATATTTGCCGGAAAGAAGATAGTGGTGGGCGTAGTCATAGATAACATAAAGCATCCAGGTCAAAAGATACATTTACAGAGAATACCTTCTAATGAAAATAAGCATATGTATATTGTTATGAATCCTGTATCGAGCAGCGAGGAGTCAGGTCTTCATTTCGAAATTTTAAAAGATAAAGTGAGGCTCGTTAATATAAGTATTGCTCAAGATGTTCGTAAGCAGGGGGTAGCATCGAGTATTGCCGTTTGGGTAGCAAGAGAAGCTCGAAGGCTTTTACCTGAAAGCAAATTCCCGCTAGAGCTTCATCTTGTCAACAATCCGCAAATATTTCGGATTGCCGAGACATTATTTGCTCCCGGTACGATCGAGTGTTATTACGTCTGGGATGATTTTTGGTATAGCCTTAATGATTCAAGTTTTGATCTATATCGAACATTTGGACCGTTAAAGATATTTGATGAAAAATCGACGGCGCAAGGAAGTTCAATTACGATAGTGAGAAAAAATAGCGGTTATAAAGCCATAAGCTGTCCAAGAACGATTGATGTAGCACTCGATGGTTATAAAGCAAGCTTTCGTGAT
>JAQUOR010000288.1 GCA_028717025.1 Candidatus Omnitrophota bacterium
AAAGTAAGCAGCGTGCTCCAATAATCTTTTGCGCCGGAGTGGCTCATCATGTATAACTTCTAAGGCGGCCAGATTAGCTGCTATCACCGCAGCCGGCAGAGAGGTTGAGTAGATAAAACTACGGCAGGTATTGATAAGAAAATCTTTTATTTTTTTTGAACAGGCCAGGTACGCGCCGAAAGACCCCAGGGCTTTGCCGAAAGTCCCCATAAGATAATCAACACCTTCGGTAACGCCTTGCTCTTCTACCATGCCTGCGCCGTGCTTGCCGAAGATTCCCGTGGCATGCGCTTCATCTACCATCAAAGCGCAATTATATTTTTCTTTTAAGGCGGCAAGCTCTTTTAGGGGGGCCGCATCGCCTTCCATGCTGAAAATACTTTCGGTGATTATCAACGCCTCCTTATACTTGCCGCGTTCTTTTTTAAGCAGTGTTGCCAGGTGCCCTGCATCGTTATGGAAAAAACGTATAAGTTTTGCTCCTGATAAAAGTATGCCGTCAATGATGGAGGCGTGATTAAGTTTATCGGAAAAGACTACGTCGCCTTCTTTATACAATGCGCTTATGATACCTATATTTGCCTGATATCCGCTGTTAAATACCAGCGCGCTTTCTTTTCCTTTAAAGGCGGCAGTCGCCTCTTCCAGCGTATGATGGATTTCAAGGTCTCCGCTTAAAAGCCGGGAAGCACATGTACCCGTGCCTAAGGCATCGATGCTCTTCTTTGAGGCCTTTTTAAGTTTAGGATGGCAGGACAATCCCAGATAATCATTGGAACAAAAATCAACGTAACTTTTACCGTCAATGGTGATACAGCCATCCTTGCGGCATAAAGAAGGTCTAAGGGTCCGCAAGAGGCCCTTATACGCTCTTTCTTTAAGTATTTCTTCTACTCTCGCCACAGATTCCTTATTTCCTGGATGAGATTCTGGTCATCCACAACGTCTCTGCCTTTGATGGTCAGATAGCCTCCGATAATCAGGCTGTTGGCACCGGCTAAAAACGCTAACCCCTGAAAATCTTTTAAAACATATTCTCTGCCGGCAGCCAGCTTTATTTCCTTATCCTTAAGTATGATCCTAAACAAAGCTATTGTTCTGATGATGTCATTGCACGATAAAAGAGCTTTTCCAAACAAGGGGGTCCCTTTATGGGCGACTAAAATATTAATAGGTACTGAATCAACATTTAATTCTTTCAAAAGCATGGCCATCGCTATCCTGTCCTGCCAGCTCTCGCCTAAGCCTATGATGCCTCCGCTGCACACTTTAAGGCCCGCCTTTTTAGCCGCTCTAATGGTTTTGATTTTGTCTGTCAAATCGTGGGTAGTACAGATCTTCGGAAAAAATCCAGGCGAGGTCTCGATATTATGGTGATAACGGGAAACACCCGCTTCTTTAAGGCGCCTTAATTGCTCCTCGTTTAATATTCCAAGAGAAGCGCAGATTTTAATAGGTATTTTTTTCTTGATCTCCTTGACCGCTTCGACGATTTTATCCATCTCTTCTTGATTGGTGCCGCGTCCGCTGATAACGATACCGAACCTCTCTGCGCCCATATCGAGCGCGCGGGCAGCTGCGGCAACGATTTCTTTTTTATCTTTAAGCGGATAGGTTTGCGCGTGCGTTGCATGATGCACCGATTGCGCACAAAACGCGCAGTCTTCAGGGCAAAGGCCCGATTTGGCATTTATGATGCCGCATATTTCCAATCGAGGGCCGATTTTCTCTTTTCTTGTTTTATTCGCACGCGCGACGAGTTGCATCAAGGGTAGCTTTAAAAGGCGGCCGATACCTTTCCTGCTTGTCTTTATCTCTTTTTTTGCACGTTTCATAATTTCTCCTGCGATACTGATTGTAGGGGCGCAATCACTGCGCGGCCGGGTCGTTCAATCAGATTATTAACGCTTTAAGCTGTTCGCCTTCGAGGGCCGCGGTAGTAATTATTTCTTCCTGCGTCTCTTGTATCAGGCGTACCGCAATTTTTAAATCTGTTGCGTCGGGTGAAATATAACGCGCAATTATCCGGCAGGAAATAGTTTTTATATCCTGAGCTAAAACACCTCTCCCTAAGCCTGTCGGGCCGGGTACTTCTTTTGGCTCAAAACAAACATCCCCTTGCTTTGCTAATGCTGAAAGCCTTTTGTTCTCGTTTTCATTTCTTCCTACGATTAATTTAAACGAAGGGCTTAATCTAAAATGTCTGCCCAACTTAAGCAATTCTACTTCATTGGGGTTAAACTCTCCGTATTTTAGCTGATCCTTAAGTCTTTTGCTAAAAGATGGATCAGTCAAAAGGCAACCGCCGGCAGGGCAGGGATAATCGTTGATACCTAATTTTTTAGCCAAAGCTATCTGCTGTGTGCGGCCCCTTCCGTTTATATCAAGAAGTTTATCCCGTGCGATCCAGCCCCGTTCTTCTACAAGAGTTGGTTTAAGAATTTTTGCCGACAGGGGGCGCACCACCAGCCCTTCCATGCCTGCTTCTTTTTCGATGTGCCGCATCG